>JBOHCW010000176.1:0-17642 GCA_050725375.1 Actinocrinis sp.
CGGTGTGGCCGCGATCGGCGGGATCGTCGCGGCGGTGGCCGGTTCCGGCGGCACCTCGGACAACGCGGCCGACGGGTCGGGCGGCTCCGGCAACGCGAACCGGGGCGGCGCGGCCGGTTCCAGCGCCTCGCCCTCGCCCTCGCCCAAGGCGCCCGCGCCGAAGCTGTCGACCGTGCCGGCCGACGGCGCCTCCGGCGTCGACCCCGCCAAGCCCGTCACGGTCAGCGTGTCCAACGGCGTGATCGCCTCCGTGCAGCTGTCCGGCGGCCAGGAGACCAGCGGCACGCTGTCGAGTGACAAGTCCTCGTGGACCTCGAACGGCGTGCTCAGCCTCAGTTCGTCGTATCAGCTGCAGATCCAGGTCACCGGCCGGGACGGCAAGAACGCCACGCACACCGTCTCGTTCTCCACGCTCAAGCCCTCCGCGACGATCGGGGTGCTGGAGATGTGGCCGGGCGACGGGATGAGCGTCGGGGTCGGCCAGCCGGTCCGGGTCCAGTTCACCAACTACGTGCCGCAGTCCTACCGCGCCGCCGTCGAGAAGGCCTGCGTGGTCACCACCACGCCCGCCGTGGCCGGGGCCTGGCACTGGGTGGCCACCGACACGATGGACTGGCGGCCGCAGGACTACTGGAAGACCGGCACGCGGATAAAGGTCGCCTTCGGCCTGGCGAACGTGCGCGCCGGGGCGCACCAGTTCTTCCTCAAGAACCACTCGCTGGACTTCTCCGTCCGTGACACCGATCTGCGCCTGGTGGTGGACACCAAGCGGTTCAAGGCCACCGCCTACCAGAATGGGAAGCAGATCCGCAGCTTCCCGATCGACACCGGCGCGAACGACCCGCGCTTCGTCACCTGGAGCGGTGCGCTGGCCGTGCTCGGCAGGGGCAACCCGGTGGAGATGAAGGGCGACTACGGCAACGGGGACAAGTACGACGAACTGGTGAACTGGGCGACCCAGATCACCTATTCGGGCACGTACGTGCACGCCGCGCCGTGGGACGGCGAGATCGGCCACGTCAATTCCTCGCACGGCTGCATCCACGCCAGCACCTCGGACGCGACCTGGTTCTACAACCTCGCGCGCGTCGGGGACGTGGTCGAGGTGACCGGGACGAGCAAGACGGTCGCGGTCACCAACGGATTCGGCGACTGGACGGTGAGCTGGTCGTCGTGGCTGTCCGGCTCGGCGTACGGGGCGACGCTCGGCGGCTCGCCGGTCTCCGGCTGACGGCCGGTCACCGGCGGCGGTCCGCCGGGCTGCCTCTACCACTCACACAAGCCGATGAATGCGTCCGTTCGAGTGACGTGTGTCCCTCCTGTGCCCGTAGCGCCGCAGCCCGTTCCTGGTTACCGTTCGGTACAGGGGGCAACGGCGCCTACCGGAAAGCAGGAGCGTCAGCGATGGGTACGTGGCAGGTGGGTCCGTTCGACAACGACGACGCGATGGACTTCTTCGACGAGGTCGAGGAGACCCCGGACCCGGAGGTGGCGCCGAAGCTGCGCCGGGCGCTGGTGGCGATCGTCGAGCGGCCGGGCCAGGTCGAGCTTTCCGAAGGGCACGTGGCGGTCGCGGCGGCCTGCCTGGTCGCCGCCGGCCGCTCCCGCGCCGCGGCGACCGGCAACTCCTCGGTGGACGCCTGGCTGACCGCGCACCGGCCGGCCGTCACGGCCGAGGACCAGCGCGTGGCGCTTGCCGCGCTGGACCGGGTCACCGGACCGGACAGCGAGTGGATGAGCCTGTGGGCCACCTCGCCGTCGGGCGCGGCCGTCGAGGAGCGGATCGCCTCGCTGCGGCAGATCCTCAACGCCCAGAACCTCAACGCATAGGACCTCAACGCACAGAGCCTCCGGCAGCGGGTCGTGGTGATCCAACAGCGGCGGTGATCCGGCCCAAAGCGCGTTCCGGGTAAAGAGCGGTCTAAGGGCGCGCTAAGTCCGAGGCGGCGAACGCTACGGATCGGCCCGTACCCGTTGACTAGCTCCCGGCTGCTTTCCATACTCGCTGCAGCCGCTCTCCGTAAACGCTTCCGGTCGCGCGCGGCGCCCGCGCGATCAAAGGGCTGCGCCGCGGCACGCACAGCACGAAACCCATTGCGGTACGAAACCCACACGGCACTGCCGTACGCATCAGTGCCTTGCGTATCTGACATCGAAGGAGCAATGCCAGCGATGCTCTCGCGCAGGAAGTTCATAGCGGCGTCCACAGCACTGGTCGGCGGCGCCGCGACGGCGGCGGCCGGCGTCCTGTCCACCCGTGCCTCGGCGACCGCGTCCACGCTCAACATCGCGTTGAAGAACGCGACGACGTCCGGCACCGTCTACGCCTACATCACCGGGCTGGCCCTGGACAACGGCAACGCGCTGTTCCTGCTCCAGTCCGACGGCCACACGCCCTACTATCCGGCCAACCCCGGCGGCACCGGGGCGCCGCTCGGCGCGAACTGCGCGATCGCGCTCGGCGCGCCCGGCTCGACCGTGACCACGACGATCCCGCACCTGGCCGGCGCGCGCATCTGGTTCTCCGTCGGCGCGCCGCTCACCTTCCTGCTCAACCCGGGACCCGCCGGCCCGGCGCTGGTCGAGCCCTCGGTGAGCAACCCGAGCGACCCGAGCATCAACGTGATGTGGGACTTCTGCGAGTTCACCTACAACAACGCGCAGATGTTCGCGAACATCAGCTACGTCGACTTCGTCTCGCTGCCGGTCTCGCTGACCCTCTCGAACACCTCGGGCGCCACGCAGCACGTCTCGGGCATGGCGACCAACGGCCTCGACACGGTCTGCAACGGCCTGATCGCGCAGAACAACGCCGACGGCGCCGGCTGGAACAAACTGGTCGTCACCTCCGGCGGCCGCAACCTGCGCGCGCTGAGCCCGACCAACGGCATCGTGATGGACTCCTCGCTGTTGTCCGGGTACTTCAACGGCTACCTGAACCAGGTCTGGTCGAAGTACTCGACCACCCCGCTGACCGTGGACACCCAGGCCCAGTGGGGCGCGCTCACCGGACAGGTGTCCGGCGGTCAGCTCAACTTCAACGGGGTGGCCGCCTACGCGCAGCCCTCCTCGGCGGACATCTTCGGCTGCAACTCCGGGCCGTTCGCGCCCGGATCGGCGGAGAAGAACGCGGTGAGCGCGCGGATCAGCGCCGCGCTCAACCGCTCCACCCTGCTGTCCGACGCCAGCCAGCCGGACGGCGAGAACCCGGCGGCCTACTACGCGAACTCGGTGACCAACCACTACGCGCGGATCGTGCACGCCACGAACCTCGACGGGCGCGGCTACGCCTTCCCGTACGACGACGTGGCGCCGAACGGCGGCGCCGACCTGTCCGGCGCGGTCAACGACCCGAACCCGGTGCTGCTCACCGTCGCGGTCGGCGGCGTGGGCGCCTACAGCTCCGGCGGCGGTGGCGGGGGGACGCCCAGCCCGACCCCGTCGGCGTCCTCGGGCGGCGGTGGCGGCGGCACGGTGAGCGCGTTCTCGACGATCCAGGCGGAGGCCTACACCTCCCAGTCCGGCACGCAGACCGAGTCCTGCACCGACTCGGGCGGCGGCCAGGACGTCGGCTGGATCGCGAACGGCGACTGGCTCGGCTTCGCGAACGTCGACTTCGGCGGCGGCGCGACGCAGTTCACCGCGCGGGTCGCCTCCGGGGCGGCCGCCGGGGTCAGCGGCCTGGTCCAGGTGGCCCTGGACAGCCCGAACGCGGCGCCGGTCGGCAGCTTCGCGGTCGGCAACACCGGCGGCTGGCAGAACTGGACCAGCATCCCGGCGACCATCGGCCGGATCAGCGGGGTGCACACCGTGTACCTGACCTTCGCCAGCGGGCAGCCGGCCGACTTCGTGAACGTCAACTGGTTCTCGTTCGGCCAGTAAAGGGACCGGCGCCATGGGAACCGGCGCCTAGAACCGCTCCCTGGAGCTACGAGGGCACTGGGCTGACGGTTCGTCGACCACCGGATGCGGACAACCGTCCGGCAGCCGACGAACCGTCAGAAGCCCACCCGGTTCCGCGGGTCAGCCCCGGCTGGTGGCCTCGATCCAGCGGTCGAGGACGGCCTGGGCGGCTCCGGAGTCCAGCGACTCGTTCGCGCGCGCGATGCCTGCCGCAAGCCGCTCGGTGAGCGAAGGCAACGCACCGGGCGCGACGTCCAGACCGCTTAAAGCCGCGAGTGTCGCGCCTGCGGTCAACGTCACCGCGTCACGCACCGCGCCGCGCTCACCCGCGAGCAGCTTGCGTGCGACGCCTGCGTTATAAGCAGCGTCCGCGCCGCGCAGCGACTCGAGCGGCGAGTATTCGACGCCTACATCGCGCGGGTCGAACCGCTCCTCGGCGACGGCGCCGCCGTGCGCGGTCCAGATCGTCGAGGTGGTGCTGACGGTCAGCTCGTCGAGGCCGTCGTCGCCGCTGAACACCAGCGCCGAGTTGCCCCGCTTCGCCAGCACGCCCGCGATGACCGGCGCCATCCTGCGGTCCGCGACGCCGACCGCCTGAGCGCGCGGCCTGGCCGGGTTCGTCAGCGGTCCGAGGATGTTGAACGTGGTGGGCACGCCCAGTTCGCGGCGCACCGCCGTGTGCCGGAACGCGGGATGGAAGACCGGCGCGAAGCAGAACGTGATCCCGGCCTCCAGAGCGACCTCGGCGACGCGCGAGACCGGCAGGTCCAGGCGCAGGCCGAGCGCTTCGAGCACGTCGGCCGCCCCGGAGGACGAGGACGCGGCCCGGTTGCCGTGCTTGACCACTCGCGCGCCCGCGCCCGCCGCGACGATCGCGGACATCGTGGAGATGTTCACGGTGTGGGCGCCGTCGCCGCCGGTGCCGACCACGTCCACGATCGCGCCGGGCACCTTAAGCGGCTGGGCGTGCTCGTACATGGTCGACACGAGGCCTTCGACCTCGTCGATGGTCTCGCCCTTGGCGCGCAGCGCGATCGCGAAACCGGCGACCTGCGCGGGCGTCGCGTCGCCGCGCATGATCTGGTCCATCGCCCAGGCGGTCGCCTCAGCCGGGAGCGTCTCGCCGCGCACCAGCGCGCCTAGGACACGCGGCCAGGAATACGTGCCCTCCGCCGCGTTCGCCGTCGTTGGTGACGTCATGTTCCCTGGCCCTCCTCCCGCGTACGCCGGTGCGGCCAGGGATCCCCGACCGCCCGGTCAGGCTACCCGGGGACGCAACAGCGCCGCGGCGACATCCGCGAGGCGGACCGGGTCGATCGGGTGCGGCACGATCGCCTCCGCGCGCGCCCAGGTCGCCAGCCAGCCGTCCTGCGCGCGGCCGGTGAGCACCAGCAGCGGCGGGCAGTGGAAGATCTCGTCCTTGAGCTGCCGGGCGATGCCGATGCCGCCGGCCGGGACGGCTTCGCCGTCCAGGATCGCCAGGTCGATCGGCACGCCCTTGGCGATGTTGTCCATCGCCTCGATGACGGCGGGCTCGGTGGCCACCTCACGCACGCGCACGTCGGGCAGGTCGGGAGCGGGCTTGGTCCCCAGCGCCGCGCGCACCGAGGCGCGCACGTTCGCGTCGTCGCTGTAGACGAGCACGGTCAGAATGCCGGGGGGCGCCGGGGTGGCGACCGCGTGGTCGACGGTCGACGGGCTGGACATGGGCCACTCCCTCGTGACGTTCCGCGCCGGCAGATGTCAGCGCTGTCGTTAACCGCTGTGCCTTGAACCGCTGTGGTTTGAGCTGTGCGGTGACGTAACCGCTGCGCGGAATGCTAGTCGGCTCGGCGCTGAGTGTGAACGACGCGGGTGATCGCGGATCGCCGGGGGGTCGTTCGAGCAGCCACCTGAGCAGTCGTCTGAACAGCCACCTGAGCCGTCCTCTGGGCAGTCACCTGGGCAGTCGTTCCGGCAGTCATCTGTGCGGGCATATGAACGGACCGCTGCGCAGCGTCTCGTCCGATCACGCGACGTCGGTTGTCCGATGGATACGACGACCGGTAAGGCAACGATTGGATTACAGCGCTCGGCGGTCGCATCGCGCGCGACCCCGGGGAATTAGCTTGGCCCGCCGGACGTCTGACTGTGCGTCCGGTCCGCGGGCGCCCGAAAAGCCCTCACCGAGCGTGACCATCGCGCCGAAACCGCCGCGACCGGCGGCGGAACGGGGGCAATGTCCGTTTCGATCGGCCGTTGTTACTCCATTCTGACGTAACATCACCCGCCTTCACCGCTAACCCCCACCCCCTGCGTCGGGCCGATCGGGGCAGGGGACATAATGGCGGCCGTGGCGACAGCAACAGCAACCCAAGCCGCACCCGCCTCCCGGGTGCCCAACCGGCCGAACCTGGTCAGCGTCGGGACGATCGTCTGGCTGGCCTCCGAGCTGATGTTCTTCGCGGCGCTGTTCGCGATCTACTTCACGCTGCGCTCGGTGGTCGGCGACGGGGGACTGGCCGGCTTCAAGGCGAACGCCGGACACCTGAACGTTCCGCTGGCGATCGGCAACACCATCGTCCTGGTGGCGTCCTCGTTCCCGTGCCAGTTCGGCGTGTTCGCGGCCGAGCGCCACCAGGTCTCCCGCTCCGGGTCGATCCTGAACCTCGCGCGCTGGGGCATGCGCGAGTGGTACGCGCTGGCCTTCACCATGGGCGCGGTCTTCATCTCGCTCCAGGTCTACGAGTACTCCTCGCTGGTCAAGGACGGGCACCCGATCTCGGAGAATGCCTGGACCAGCGCCTTCTACCTGGCCACCGGCTTCCACGGGCTGCACGTGACCGGCGGTCTGATCGCGTTCCTCATGGTGTTGGGGCGCACGTACAAGGCCCGCAGATTCAGCCACGACCAGGAGGTCGCGGCCGTCGTCGTGTCCTACTACTGGCACTTCGTCGACGTCGTCTGGATCGGCCTGTTCAGCGTCATCTACCTGATCAAGTAACCACCGGACGCAAGCCTCATTAGGGAACCAAGTCGTGAAATCGCTCTCCACGCGGCGACGCCACCCACTGGCAGCGTTCGTCGTCCTGGCGCTCGGGCTGGCGTTCGCCGGCGCGCTGTTCGCCGCCTTCGTCTCCCCGTCCGCCAACGCGGACACCAGCGAGAGCGCTGCGCAGCAGCTCGCGAACGGCAAGGCGCTGTACATCACCTCCTGCTCAAGCTGCCACGGCACCGAGGCCGAGGGCACCAGCCTCGGCCCGTCCCTGGTCGGCGTCGGCTCCGCCTCGGTCGACTTCCAGGTCTCCACCGGCCGGATGCCCGCCAAGCAGCTGGGCGTGCAGGTGCAGGCGAAGCAGAACATCTACAACGACCAGCAGATCCAGGACATGGCCGCCTACGTCCAGTCGCTGGGCGGCGGCCCGCAGATCCCGGCCGCGCAGCAGTACGCCAGCGACGCCAACGCGGTCGCGCTCGGCGGCGTGCTGTTCCGGCAGAACTGCTCGCAGTGCCACAACTTCGCCGGCGAGGGCGGCGCGCTGACCGACGGCAAGTTCGCCCCGGCGCTGACCCAGACCGTACCCAGGTCGATCTACGAGGCCATGCTGACCGGCCCGCAGAACATGCCGGTGTTCAACGACAAGGTGATGCCCCCGGCGGAGAAGCAGGCGATCATCTCGTTCCTGGTGAACAGCCGCAACGAGCCGAACTACGGCGGGGCGGGCCTCGGCCGGCTCGGCCCGGTCTCCGAGGGCCTGTTCATCTGGACCGTCGGCCTGATCGCGCTGCTGCTGTGCGCGGTCTGGATCGCGGCGCACACCACCAAGGCGTCGGCGGAGCGGGCCGCGAAGGCGGCCGCGGCGAAGGCGGAGAAGTAGACGATGAGTGACGAAACGAAGCTGCCCGACCCGGTCGGGCACGAGCACGACCAGACACACGGCGCGGTCGCGGTGGACGAGCACGGCCACGCCGAGGCGGCGCTGCCCGAGGACCCGTTCGCCGACCCCGGCCTCGAGCCGCACCGGCCGCGGATCACCGACATCGACGAGAAGGCGGCCAAGCGGGCCGAACGGCAGGTGGCCCTGCTGTTCACCCTCTCGGCGGCGTCGACCATCGGCTTCATGGTCGCCTACACCCAGATCTCGCGCACCGCGGTGGTGGACTTCTTCCCGATCGGGCCGGTGTCCGCGTCGAACTTCGCGCTCGGCGCGCTGCTCGGCGTGGCGCTGTTCTCGCTCGGCGCGGGCGCGATCTACTGGGCGCGCACCCTGATGACGGACGTGGAGTTCGCGCAGGAGCGCCACCCGCTGGAGTCCGAGCCGCAGGCGAAGGCCGCGGCGGCCGCCGAGTGGAAGCAGGGCGTCGAGGACTCGGGCATCAAGCGCCGGCCGCTGATCCGGCGCACCCTGCTCGGGGCGATGACGATCCTGCCGCTGCCGGCCCTGTGGATCCTGCGCGACCTCGGACCGCTGCCGCAGGACACGCTGCGCCACACGGCGTGGAAGCCCGGCGAGCGGATCATCAACAACAACACCGTCTCGCTCGACGGCACCACGGGAACCGGCATCAAGCCGGAGGAGATCACCATCGGCTCGCTGGTCACCGCGCGTCCCGCGTCGGCGCTCCAGTCGGGCGAGGACTTCAACAACCTGATGGCGAAGTCGGCGATCCTGCTGGTGCGGATGGACCCGGCGGACATCCATTCCAGCCAGGAGCGGGACTGGGGCCACCAGGGCATCGTGGCGTTCTCCCAGATCTGCACGCACGTGGGCTGCCCGGTGACCCTCTACGAGCAGCAGACGCACCACATGCTGTGCCCGTGCCACCAGTCCACCTTCGACCTGACCGAAGACGGCAAGGTGATCTTCGGGCCGGCCGCCCGCTCGCTGCCGCAGTTGCCGATCACCGTTGACGCCGAAGGCTATCTGGTCGCCCAGCGCGACTTCGACGCGCCGGTCGGCCCGAGCTTCTGGGAGCGCGGATGACCGCCACGACTCCACACGCCGCCAACCTGGACAGCACGGTCCCGACGACGCCGGGCGGCAAGGCGGCCGACTACCTGGACCAGCGCCTCGGCATCGCGGGGGCGGCCAAGAAGCAGCTGCGCAAGATCTTCCCGGACCACTGGTCCTTCATGCTCGGCGAGATCGCGCTCTACAGCTTCATCGTGCTGCTGCTGTCCGGCGTCTTCCTGACCCTGTTCTTCACCCCGTCGATGAACGAGGTGACCTACAACGGGTCGTACGCGCCGCTGGACGGCATCAAGATGTCCGAGGCGTACGCCTCCACCATGGACCTCTCGTTCGACGTGCGCGGCGGCCTGCTCATGCGGCAGATCCACCACTGGGCCGCGCTGGTGTTCGTGATGGCCATCACGGTGCACATGCTGCGCATCTTCTTCACCGGCGCGTTCCGCAAGCCGCGCGAGCTGAACTGGATGATCGGGTTCCTGCTGTTCGTGATGGCGCTACTGGAGGGCTTCGCCGGCTACTCGCTACCCGACGACCTGCTGTCCGGCACCGGCCTGCGCATCGCGGAGGGCGTCATCCTCTCCATCCCGATCGTCGGCACCTACATCTCGTTCTTCCTGTTCGGCGGCGAGTTCCCGGGCCACGACCTGGTGCCGCGGCTGTTCACGATCCACATCCTGCTGGTGCCGGGCATCATCCTGGCGCTGATCACGGTGCACCTGATCCTGGTCTTCTACCAGAAGCACACCCAGTGGGCCGGGCCGGGACGCACCAACGAGAACGTGGTCGGCCTGCCGCTGCTGCCGGTGTACACGGCGAAGGCGGGCGGGTTCTTCTTCCTGGTCTTCGGCCTCATCTCGCTGGTGTCCGGCCTGGTGTCGATCAACCCGATCTGGATGTACGGCCCGTACATCCCGAACCAGATGACGGCGGGCTCCCAGCCGGACTGGTACATCGGGTTCCTCGAGGGCTCGCTGCGCATGATGCCCAATCTGGAATGGAACTTCTGGGGCCATACGCTCTCGCTCAACGTGATGATCCCGTCCTTGATCGTGCCGGGCATCCTGTTCACCGGGCTGGCCGCGTATCCGTTCATCGAGGCCTGGGTCACCGGGGACAGACGCGAGCACCACATCCTGGACCGGCCGCGCAACATGCCGACCCGGACCGCGATCGGCGTCGCGGGCTGCACCTTCTACGCGGTGCTGTGGATCGTCGGCGGCAACGACCTGATCGCCACGCACTTCCACCTGTCGCTGGAGTCGATCACCTGGGCCGGCCGGGTGCTGGTGTTCGTCGCCCCGGCGTTCGGGTTCTGGGTCACCCGGCGCATCTGCCTCGGCCTGCAGCGCGCGGACCGGGACAAGGTGCTGCACGGCCGCGAGGCGGGCATCATCATGCGCTCCCCGGGCGGCGAGTTCTCCGAGGTGCACGCCCCGCTGTCGGACGGCGACCGGTACAAGCTGACCTCGCACGACGTGCACCGTCCGCTGACCATCGCCCAGGCCGCGGACGGCAACGGCGTGCCGGCCCCGAACGTGCGCCGCGCGAAGCTGCGCGCCAAGATCACCGAGTGGTACTTCGGCACCCGGATCGAGAAGCCCTCGACCGAGGAGTACCACGACGCGATAAGCGGCGGGCACCACTGAGTGGACTGACGGCCCGTCAGTAGAGCGACATCGCGGCCCCCGGCACCGGTCATCAGACCTGGTGCCGGGGGCCGCGCCTTCCGACGGGCCCTGTCGTGCCGCGGCGACGACGGCGCGCCGCGCGGCCGCTACTCGTCGATGCCGAGCGAGAAGGCCGCTTCGAGATCGTGCGAGGAATAGGCGCGGAACGCGATGTGCGTCTCGGTGCGCACGACACCCGGGATCTTGTTCAGCCGGCCCGGGATCACCTCGGCCAGCTCTTCGTGGGCACGCACCCGCACGATGGCGATCAGGTTCCACTCGCCGGTCACCGAGTACGCCTCGCTGACCCCGTCGAGGCCGGAGACCTCCTGCGCGACCTCGGGAATGCGGTCGACGTCCGTCTTGATCATGACAATCGCTGTGACCATGCCGCCACCTTAAGACCTGCGCAGTGCGTATAGAGCTGTGGGTTCGCGTCAGTCAGTGCGGGCGCTTCATGCCGTACGGATCGTCCGGCGATCCCCACACTTGTGGCGGCGCGGGCGGGCCGCCGCGTGCGCCTACACGGGGCGGCGGCGGGGGACCGGTTCTTCGGCCGCCCAGGACGGCCGCGACGTACAAGAACCCTGCAATGAACCCGGCGACGTGCGCCACATACGCGACCGTGCTGTCCGTCGGCTGCCCCAAAAGGTGCTGAATCGACGGCAGTTGCAGCACGAACCACGAGCCGAGGACGACCCACGCCGGGAATCTGAGCGGCAGGAAGAACAGGAAAGGCACCAAACTGGTGACTTTCGCCTTCGGATACAGGTAAAGGTACGCGCCGAGACTCGCCGCGATCGCGCCCGACGCGCCGACCAGGGGCGTCGTCGCGGACGGATTGAGCAGCGCGAACGCGTACGTCGCGATGAACCCGCCGATCAGGTAGAACAGCAGGAAATGGATCCGGCCGAGCCGGTCTTCGACGTTGTTGCCGAAGACGAAGAGGAACAGCATGTTCCCGAGCAGGTGTAGCCAGCCGGCGTGGATGAACATCGCGGTCAGCACCGAGACGAACGGCACCTTGTGCGGCAGCGCGCCGAAGACGCACACCCTCTTGCCGACGTTCGTGTCGACGGCGATCCTCGGCTCCTGCGGCACCGTCAGCTGCTGATTGTGGATCAGCTCGAACGGGACGGCGCCGTGTTCGACGAAATAGCGCTGCTGGGCGCACGCCTGGGCGGGCGAGGGCGAACCGACCGCCGACGCGCTCGGCCCGAACAGGAACACCAGGATGTTCAGTGCGATGAGCGCATAAGTGACATAGGCGGTACGGCGTACCGGATTCTTGTCGTGAATCGGGATGACCACAGCTCGATCCTTCCCCTTTTCGGCCGGTGAGTGTACGCGGCGCGCGCATGGGCGCGTAACGGAGCCCGCGTCCGGGAATCGACCCTCTACCCTGGAAAAGAGCGCACCGGCGCTCAGGGCGGCCGCGACGGGCGCCCGGGAGCGGACCGACGGTCCGCCGGGAGAGGAGTTGACGTGGGCGGCGAGGAGCTGGAGAGGCCGGTCCCCGGCCCCGGCGTGCCGCCGCCCGAGCCGCCGCCGCACACCCCGGCGCCGGCCCCGCCGTCCGTCGGCGACGATCCGTACGGCACCGCGCTGTCGGCCGCAGACGGCTCCGGGAGCGGTCCGGGCGGCGCGCACGACGCCGATCCGGCCGCCGGCTCGATCTGGGAGGGCGAGGCGGCCCGGCTGGCCGCGCCGCTGCACGAGGCGATCCGCCAGCGCGTCGTGTCGCTGGCCGCCGAGACCGCCGGGCAGCTGCCGCAGAGCCAGCTGCCGCCGACGCTGCGCCCGTTCGCCAAGTTCACCCCGGCCAAGCGCGCCCGCCTCGCCGCGACGCCGCTGGCGGCCGCCGTCGAGGCCGACGAGGTCTTCCGCGGCCGGATCGCCGACCGGGTCCGCGACGCGTTCCCCGACGTCGTCTCGGCGCTCAACGCGGGGATCCTGCCCGCGGCGGCCGACCCGCGCGACGTGGCGGCGCTCGCGTACCTGGTACGGCCGCCGGGCTGGCCCGGGCTGGTCGAGGAGGCCGAACTCGCGGCGCGCGCGGCGGAACGTGCGGTCGCCGATGAGCACCTTGGAGACGAGGTGGCGCGACTCAAGGCGGAGATCGACATGTTGCGCGACGCCGCCAAGGCCGACGTCGAACGACTTAAGGCGGAGGTCGTCGCAGAGAAGCGCGAGGGTGACTCGTTGCGCCGCCTTAACCGTCAGCTCGAAGCCAACATGCGCCGAGCGCAGGCTGAGGCGCGAAAGACCACTGCGGAGGCCGAGACGGTGCGCATGGAGGCCGCAGGCGTCGTCTCGCACGCCGAGAGCGAACTGCGCCGGATGCGCACGCGGGCGACCGAGGCCGAGACCGCGTTGGAGAACTCTCGGCGCACGACGCGGGAGAACCGCGGCGCCGAGGAGATGCGGCTGCGCCTGCTCCTGGAGACCATCACCGAGGCGGCGACCGGCCTGCGCCGGGAACTCGCGCTCTCGCCGACCGATCAGCGTCCGGCGGACACCGTGGACGCCGTGCGCCCGGCCGCACCGGGCACCGGCGACGTGCACGGCAAGGCCCGTGCGCACGACGACCCGGCGATGCTCGACCAATTGCTCGCCCTCCCGCGCGCACACATGATCATCGACGGCTACAACGTCACCAAGACCGGCTACCCCGCGCTCTCGCTGCACGAGCAGCGCGTGCGGCTGCTCAAGGGTCTCGGCTCGATGGCCGCGCGCACCGGAGCGGAGATCACCTGCGTGTTCGACGGCGCGGAACTGGGCGCTCCGGTGCCGGTGCCCCAGCACAAGGGCGTGCGCGTCCTGTTCTCGCGGCCCGGCGAGATCGCGGACGAGCTGATCCGCCGGCTCGTCGCGGCCGAGCCGCAGGGCCGTCCGGTCATCGTGGTCTCCTCGGACCGCGAGGTCGCCGACGGAGTGCGGCGCTCCGGCGCCCGTCCGGTGCCGTCCGCGATGCTGGTGCGCTCGCTCGCGCGCGGCTGACCACGCCCCGCGTCGATCCGCGCCGATCCGCGTCGCGCTCCAGACGTCTGACGGCCGATCACTTCCACACCCTGGCGTACTGGTTCCGCCGGGTGAAGCGTCGTTGCGTTCTCGGTCACGGTCTCGCTACGTTGCGCATTCGGCCCGCCCGTCACGGGGCGCGGCCCGAGTGCGGAGAGGAGTGACGCCTGACCGTGGCGTCCCATAGACGCGTGCGCCGCCGCCGCAACCTGCTGCGCACGACCGGACTGGCGGCCGCGACCGCGGCAGCGGTCGGACTCGCCCCCTCGGCAGGACACGCCGACCCGCTGGGCGCCCCGCCCGGCACCCGGGGCCCGAACGAGGCGAACGGCCCCGCCGCCGTCAGGCAGCAGGTCGGCACGCTGTATCAGCAGGCTGAAGCCGCGACCCAGCAGTACGACGCGGCGGCCGAGCGCATCGCGAGCCTCCAGGCCGCCGTGGCGAACGCGGGCAGCCAGGCGGCGCTGCTGCGCGGCAGCCTGAACCAGGCCACCGCCGGCCTCGGCCGCCTCGCCGCCGAGCAGTACCGCAACGAGGGCCTGAGCCCGTCGATGGACCTGATGTTCTCCGCCCACCCGGACAACTACCTGGAGCGCGCCGGCGTCACCGACCGGATCGCGACCGTCGACCGCCAACGCGTCCTGGCCGCCCTCAGGGCGCAGCAGGCCCTCGCCAACCTCCAGAACGAGTCCGCCGCCGACCTGTCCAACCTGCGCACCGCCCAGGAGCAGGCCTCGGCGCGCAAGGCCGAGGTCGAGGCCAGGCTCACCGCCGCACGCAACGAGCTGAGCTCGCTGAGCGCGGGCGACCGCAGCCAGGTCACCGCCGCGCTCGCCCGAGGCAACGGCCTCGCACCGGGCTACGGCCCCGGGCTGGGCACCTCGCTGTCCATCGCCGCGCCGTCCCTGCAATCCCTGCTGTCCGCGATCACCTCGTCCGCCGGCCCGCTCGCCGGAGCGGACGGCTCGGGCGCAGCGGACGGCCGGTCGAACGCACACGCGCACGGTGCCCATGGACGGATCGGGATGCCGGGCGCGGATCGAGCGGTCACGGCAGTCGAGACGGCGTACAGCGAACTCGGCAAGCCATACGTGTGGGGCGCGACCGGGCCCGGCGAGTTCGACTGCTCCGGCCTCACGCAGCACGCGTGGGCGGCCGCCGGCGTCCAGTTGCCGCGTACCTCCCAGGAACAGGCCGGCGCCGGTCAGAGCGTGCCGGTGTCGGAGATCCGGCCCGGCGACCTGGTCGTGTACTTCTCCGGCCGGACGCACATCGGCATGTACGTCGGACGCGGCCTGGTGATCCACGCGCCGCATCCCGGCGCGGTGGTCCAGTTCGCGCCGCTTCAGTCGATGCCGATCGACAAAGTGGTCCGCCCGACCGAGTGATCGAGCCCGGTCAATCGAGCCCGGTCAATCGAGTCCGGGTAATCGAGTCCGGGTAATCGGGCCCGGTCAATCGCGTGGGCGTCAGCTCGTCACAGGGTCGTCGGGCGCTTTTGGTGGCGGCGGCGGCTCGATGGCGCGCCATAGGCACCGGGCCGCCCACAGCGTCGCGGCGACCAAGAGCATGTTGCGGCCGGTCATGAACCAGGCGGAGAACCGGCTTCCGTGCACCAGACGCGGAAACAGCAGCGGGAAGTCCACCTGCGTGACGGAGATCGCGGAGAGCAGTAGCCAGCATGGACCGGTCAGCGCCGTGCTACCGGTGTGCCTACCTGCCATCGCGTCCGCCTCAGGAGGCGGCGACAGTGTTAGGCACAGCGCGATCAGCGCGACCAGCCACACCAGGTACTGCGGACTGAGGACGCGGCTGGTCACCATTGCGATCATGACCGCTACGAGCGAGGCGTCGAAGTACAGGGCCGTCGACCAGCGGCCCGGCCCGAGGTCGGCCTTCCGGCGCCACCACAACAGCCAGGCGAAGCCGGCCACGGTGAGCAGTTCGCAGAGCGCGGCCACCTCGGCGACGCCGGGACCGGTGATCTCGAACGCGCCGTACTGGTTCCTGATCACGCCCGGATAGCCGAGCCGGCGGGCGATCAGGAACGGCGTGGCCGGCACCGACTCGACCTCCAGGCCGCGGTGCTGTTGGCCCGCCAGGAAGCCCCACGAGCCCGGCCACAGCGCCGCGAGGGCCACCGCGGTGGCCGTCGCGCTCACGACGGCCCACAGCAGCGCCCTGCGGCCGTCCGTCCTCTTCGGCAGGCCGACGGCGATCGCGGCCGGCCAGACCTTGACCAGGGCGCCGATCCCGATCGCCACGCCGCGCAGGCGCCAGGTCCAGCGGGTGCCCCGCGTCGTCGCGACGAGACCGAGGACGGCGAGCATCGTGACGATGACGTCATAGCGGCCGTAGACGATCGGGCCGAGCGCGAAGATCGCGGCGATGTACGCCCACGCGCCGGTGTAATCGACCCTCGCCGCCATCCGCCGGTGCGCGGTGTGCCAGCAGCGATAGAGCACCGCCAGGAAGATGATCAGATCGGACGCCAGGGCCATCGTGTAGAACGCGCTGAAGTAGCTCATGCCGGTGAGCTTGTGCACGGCGCGGGGCAGCGCCACCACGATCGCCGCGCCGGGTGGGTATTGCCAGGTCGGGTCGTGCTGCGGGTAACCGCCCTTGGCGAACCCGACGGCCCACTGGCTGTACGTGCGCACGTCGCCGACGATGTCGCTGTGTGAGATGTACGGGATGACCTTGAACGTGAACATCAGCAGCACCGCACGGGTCCACGCCCAGCAGAACGCGGGCAGCGCGGCGGAGACCAGCCGTCCTCTCGTGACGACCCGCCGGGTGCGGACTCCTTGCGTGAAGACGCCCGTCGGTGCGGCCGTCGCGGTCTGGCGCCCCGTCATGTGCCTCGGCGTTTCCGATCTGAGATCGTGGCGGCATGTCCCGCACCCTCGTCGTTACGAACGACTATCCCCCGCGGCCCGGCGGTATCCAGGAGTTCGTCCAGGCTATGGTCGACGGGTTCACCCCTTCGGACGTAGTGGTCTACGCCTCGACGTGGCGGGGGCAGGCCGAGGCGTGCCGCGCGTACGACGCGCAGCATCCGTATCTGACGGTGCGTGAGGACACCTCGGTCCTGCTGCCCGAGCCGCGTCGCACCCGGCGCGCCTGTGAGATCGCCAAGGCGGAGGGGTGCGACACCGTGTGGTTCGGCGCCGCGGCGCCGCTCGGCCTTATGGCGCCCGCGCTGCGTAAGGCGGGTGTGAACCGCCTGGTCGCGACGACGCACGGACACGAGACCGGTTGGGCGCAACTGCCCGGCGCCCGCTCACTGCTGCGCCGCATCGGCGACGGCGTGGACGTCGTGACGTACCTGAGCGAGTACCAGCGCACACGCATCGGCGCCGTCCTCAGCCCGGACGCGGCCGCCCGGATGGCCCAGCTGTCTCCGGGTGTCGACACCGACCGCTTCCGGCCCGAGCACCGCACGTCGCCCGAGGTCGCGCAGATCCGCGCGCGGTACGGGCTGACGGACCGGCCGGTCGCCGTGTGCATCTCACGCCTCGTGGCGCGCAAAGGGCAGGACACGCTGATCCGCGCGTGGCCCGCGGTCAAGCGCGCGGTGCCGGACGCGGCGCTGCTGATCGGCAGCGGCGGTCCGTACCGCAAGGAGCTGGAACGCATCGCGCGTGAGACCGGTGTGGAGAAGGACGTCGTCCTCACCGGCCCGGTGCCGTGGGAGGAGCTGCCGCTGTACTTCGCGGCCGGCGACGTGTTCGCCATGCCGTGCCGGACCCGGCGCGGCGGGCTCGACGTCGAAGGGCTCGGCATCGTGTACCTGGAGGCGTCGGCGACCGGACTGCCGGTGGTCGGCGGGGACTCCGGCGGCGCGCCCGACGCGGTGGTCGAGGGCGAGACCGGCTACGTCGTGCCGGGCCGCTCGGTGGAGCAGACCGCGCACCGGGTCGCCGGACTGCTCGCCGACCCGCAGCTGTCCGCGAAGCTCGGCGCGGCGGGGCGCGAGTGGGTCACGCGGCGGTGGCAGTGGTCGAGCATCCGGGAGCGGTTCGCGCAACTGCTGCACCCGGCGCCCTGACGGACGGTCAGAACCTGACGCGCGGTCAAAGCGGCGCTCGGCACCGGG
>JBOHCW010000177.1:0-3511 GCA_050725375.1 Actinocrinis sp.
GAAGTGGACCGAGGGGAGAGCACGGACGCCATGCGAGTCGTCGAGGGAGACCGCGCGCCGGTCATGGCGGACGTGGCGCGGATCGCCGGCGTCTCGCACCAGACCGTCTCGCGCGTGCTCAACGACCACCCCAACGTCCGTCCCGCCACCCGCGACCGGGTGCTGGCGGCCATACGCGAACTCGGCTACCGGCCCAACGCCGCGGCCCGCTCGCTGGTGACCCGGCGCACCCGCACCCTCGGCGTCGTCGGCTTCAACTCCACGCTCTACGGCCCGGCCTCGATGCTCTACGGCATCGAGCAGGCGGCGAAGCAGCACGATTACTTCGTCACCGTCGCCGCGCTGGTCGCGCTCGACCGGCGCTCGGTGCTCGACGCGGTCGACCGGCTGCGCGACCAGGCGGTCGAGGGCATCATCGTCATCGCCCCGCAGACCACCGCGGTCGGCGCGCTGTCCAATGTGCCGCCGGAAGTGCCGCTGGTCGCCGTCGGCTGTGGCACGCACGCCTCGCTCACCTCGGTCGCGGTCGACAACGAGGCCGGCGCCGAGCGCGCCACCTCCTACCTGCTCGACCTCGGCCACCGCACCGTGCACCACCTGGCCGGCCCGGCCACCTGGCTCGACGCGCAGGAGCGCGAGATCGGCTGGCGCCGGGCCCTGGACTCGCGCGGCGCGCAGGTGCCGGAACCGCTGACCGGCGGCGACTGGACGGCGCGGGCCGGGTTCGAGCTGGGCCACCGCGTCGCGCAGGATCCGCAGGTCACCGCGGTGTTCTGCGCGAACGACAACATGGCGCTTGGGCTGTTGCGCTCGCTGCAGCAGGCCGGCCGCCGGGTGCCCGAGGACGTGAGCGTCGTCGGGTTCGACGACATCCCCGAGGCCGAGTACTTCGGGCCGCCGCTGACCACGGTGCGCCAGGACTTCGGCGAGCTGGGCCGCCGCGCGCTCGGCAGCCTGATGACCCTCATCGACGCGCACTCCGCCCCGAGCCGCGCGCCCGGCCCCGGCGAGAGCGCGTCCCAGGTCTCGATAGAACCGAGCCTGGTCGTTCGCTCCTCCGCGACCCGCCCGCGCGCCACCGGCTGACCGCCGCGGCCGACCCCACGTCAGAAGCCACGCCCCGACTACACCGCAGTGTTCCGACTCGCCGCCAGTGAAAGAGCCGCCCATGAATGTTAGCGCTCACTTCGCGCCCGGCGCCGACGCGTACGCGATCGGCGTGGACTTCGGCACGCTCTCCGGGCGCGCCGTGGTGGTCCGGGTCGCCGACGGCGCCGAACTCGGCACGGCGGTACACGAATACGGGCGCGGCGTGATCGAGCAGGGCCGGCCCGCGCCCGATCCGCAGGAGCGCGAACCCGCAGACCGCGCCTGGTCCGGTGGCAGCCGCACTCTGCCGCCGGACTGGGCGCTCCAACACCCGGACGACTACCGCGAGGTGCTGCGCCGCGCCGTCCCGGCGGCCGTCGCCGACGCCGGGATCGACCCGGCGCGGGTGATCGGCATCGGCACCGACTTCACCGCGTGCACCGTCCTGCCGGCGCTCGCCGACGGCACGCCGCTGTGCGAGCTGGACGAGTACCGCGACCGTCCGCACGCCTACGTCAAGCTGTGGAAACACCATGCGGCGCAGCCGCAGGCCGACCGGATCAACGACCTGGCGCACAAGCGCGCCGAACCGTGGATCGCCCGCTACGGCGGCCGGATCTCCTCCGAGTGGGAGTACGCCAAGGGCCTGCAACTGCTCGAAGAGGACCCCGAGCTGTACGCGCGCGCCGAGCGCTGGATCGAGGCCGCCGACTGGATCGTCTGGCAGCTGACCGGCGTCGAGAGCCGCAACGCGTGCACCGCCGGCTACAAGGGCGTCCTGCAGGACGGCGCGCGTCCCTCGGCCGCTTTTCTCAGTGCGCTGAACCCCGGTTTCGCAGGCTTCAACGACAAGCTGGACCTGGCGCCCGGCCGCCCCGGCGTTTCCGCGCTCGGCTCGCGCGCCGGTTCGCTCACGGCGCAGGCCGCCGAGTGGACCGGCCTGCCAGAGGGCATCGCAGTGTGCGTAGGCAACGTGGACGCGCACGTCACGGCCCCGGCCGCGCGGGCGATCGACCCCGGCCAGCTGGTCGCGATCATGGGCACCTCCACCTGCCACGTGGTCAACGGCGAGCGGCTGGCCGAGGTGCCCGGCATGTGCGGGGTCGTGGACGGCGGCATCGTCGCCGGGCTCTACGGCTACGAGGCCGGGCAGAGCGGCGTCGGCGACATCTTCGCCTGGTTCACCGAGCAGTCCACGCCCGCGTACGTGTCGGCCGAGGCCGCCGAGCGCGGCGTCTCCGTGCACGACCTGCTCACCGAGCAGGCGGCGGCCCAGCCGGTCGGCGCGCACGGACTGGTCGCGCTGGACTGGCACAGCGGGAACCGCTCGGTGCTGGTGGACCACCACCTGTCCGGCCTGATCGCCGGGCTCACGCTCGGCACCCGGCCGCACGAGGCGTACCGCGCGCTGATGGAGGCCACCGCGTTCGGCACCCGGGTGATCATCGAGGCCTTCGAGGCTTCCGGCATCCCGGTCACCGAGTTCGTGGTGGCCGGCGGCCTGCTCAAGAACAGCTTCCTGATGCAGCTGTACGCCGACGTCACGCGCCGGCCGCTGAGCCTGATCGGCTCGTCGCAGGGTCCCGCGCTCGGCTCGGCGATCCACGCGGCGGTCGCCGCCGGCGCGTATCCGGACGTGCCCGCCGCCGCCCGCGCGATGGGCAAGATCGAGCGCGCCGCGTACACGCCGGACGTGGACCGAGCGTCCGCGTACGACGCCCTGTACGCCGAATACGTGCGCCTGCACGACTACTTCGGCCGTGGCGCCAACGAGGTGCTGCACCGCCTGCGCGACATCCGGATCAGCTCGCTCGCCGCCGTCGTGAGCGCGGACGCGGACGGGGGCGAGGCGTGAACCAGCCCACGGACATCGAGATCGGCGCCGCCCTGCGCGCCGAGATCGACCTGCTGCGCCGCGAGGTCTGCGCGCTGCACGCGCTGCTGCCGCGCAACGGCCTGGTCGCCTGGACCGCCGGCAACGTCTCCGCGCGGGTGCCCGGCGCCGACCTGATGGTCATCAAGCCCAGCGGCCTGGACTACGAGGAGCTCACGCCCGAGTCCATGGTGCTGTGCGACCTGGCCGGCAACGTCGTCGAGAGCGGATACAAGCCGTCCAGCGACACCGGCTCGCACGCCTACGTCTACCGGCACCGGCCCGAGGTCGGCGGCGTCGTGCACACCCACTCGACCTACGCGACCGCCTGGTCCGCGCGCGCGGAGGCCATCCCGTGCGTGCTCACCGCGATGGCCGACGAGTTCGGCGGCGAGATCCCGATCGGACCGTTCGCGCTCATCGGCGACGACTCGATCGGCCGCGGCATCGTCAGCACGCTCGGCAAGCACCGCTCACGCGCCGTGCTGATGGCCAACCACGGCGTGTTCACCGTCGGCAGCACACCCGAGGCGGCCGTCAAGACCGCCG
>JBOHCW010000178.1:0-5451 GCA_050725375.1 Actinocrinis sp.
GCGCGGCTTCGGCGCCGCCTGCCACGCCGGCCTCGCCGCCGCGACCGCGCCGGTCGTCTGCTTCTGCGACTGCGACGGCTCGCTCGACCCGCGCCAGCTGCCCCGCGTCGCCGACCCGGTGCTGGCCGACGCGTCAGACCTCGTACTGGGACGGCGCCGCCCGGTCACCGCGGGCGCCTGGCCGACCCACGCGCGCGTCGCGAACAAGTTCCTCGCGTTCCGGCTGCGCAGCGCCGGCGTGCATGTCAGGGACCTCGGTCCGATGCGCGCCGCCGGCCGCGAGGCGCTGCTGGAGCTCGCCGTCGCCGACCGCCGCTCCGGCTACCCCCTGGAGACCGTGCTGGCCGCCGCGCGGCGCAGCTGGCGGATCACCGAGACAGAGGTCGACTACGCGCCGCGCACCGGGAAGTCGAAGGTCACCGGCACGGTCACCGGCACGCTGCAGGCCGTGCGCGACATGAACCGGGTGTGGCGGGAGGCGACCAGGTGAGCACCCTGATCGTCATCGCGAAGGAGCCGCTGCCCGGCAGGGTCAAGACCCGGCTGACGCCGCCGTTCACGCCGAGACAGGGCGCCGCGCTGGCCCGGGCCGCACTGCTCGACACGCTGGCCGCGGTGCGTGACACCCCGGCCGGCCGCCGCCTGCTGGTGCTGGCCGGCGAGGCGGGCGGCTGGCTTCCCGCCGAGCTTCGCAGCGGCCTGACGATCGTGCCCCAGGTTCCCGGCACCCTGGACGTGCGACTGGCGGCGGCCTTCGCGGACGCGGCGCACCGAGATCAGGGGCCTGCGCTCCTGGTCGGCATGGACACGCCGCAGCTGACGGCGGAACTGCTCGCCAAGGGCCTGCTGGCCCTGGACCGGGACGGTGACGCCGACGCGGTCTTCGGCCCCGCCGAGGACGGCGGCTTCTGGGCGCTCGGCCTGCGCGAGCCCGGACACCCGCGGGTGCCGCACCTCCTGCTCGGCGTCCCGATGTCGAGGTCCGACACCGGCCGGATCCAGCACGAACGGCTCGTCGCCGCCAAACTGCGTATCAGCATCCTGTCCACACTGCGCGACGTCGACGAGGCCGAGGACGCCCACGAGGTGGCCAAGTCCATCCCGGCGAGCCGCTTCGCCGCGCTGCTGGACCGCATCACCCGCGCCGATACCCCCTCCGACACCTCCGCCGACGCCCCCGCCGACACCGTCGCCGACCCGCCGAGCTGGACCGGCCCGGTCTCCTCCGTCTACGAGCGCGCCCTGTGGCAGACCCTGGCCCGGCGCACCGCGACGAACGCCCCCGCGGCCGTGACGCTCACCGGCACCTCCACGGCCGGCCACGAGACGACGGGCGCTGAGATGCCCGCGACCGCGACCGGCGTCACCCCGATCACCCTGTACAGCGACACCGGCGCCGTCTTCGAGCTCGACGTCGCCAAGTACGCCGCCGAACCGGACGCCGCGGACAGCTCGCTGCTGGACCGCTGCACCGGCCCCACCCTCGACATCGGCTGCGGCCCCGGTCGGCTGGCCGCGGAACTGGCCCGCCGCGGCGTCCCCTCGCTCGGCGTGGACGTGGCACCGATCGCGCTGCTGCTCGCCAGGGCGGCGGGCGCGGTGGCCCTTCGCCGCTCGGTCTTCGACCCGCTGCCCGGCGAGGGCCGCTGGCCGCACGCCCTGCTGATCGACGGCAACATCGGCATCGGCGGCGACCCGGCCGCCCTGCTGGCCCGGGTCAAGGCACTGCTGGCGCCGAGCGGCGCGGAGCTGGTCGTGGAGACCGCGAAGGACGAGCGCGACGAGCGCCAACACCTGCGCCTCGACGCCCACGGCCCGTCCGTTCCCTGGGCGACCGTCGGCGGCGGCGCACTGGCCGCGCTGGCCAAACCGCTCGGCTTCCGGCTGGCCGGCCGCTGGCAGTCCGGCGGGCGCAGCTTCACCGTCCTGGCGACCTGACCCGCGCGCGAACGCGGACACGCCGCCGCCCCGGCGCTACCCGACCAGCGACTCCAGCGGCGTGTTCGGGTCCGCGAGCGCGTTCAAATCAACGGCCTGGCCGGAATCGATCAGGGCCCGAATGGGGTCGCCGACGTCCCACACGTTCACGTTCATCCCGGCCAGCACGCGGCCCTCGGCGGTCCAGAAGGCGATGAACTCGCCGGACGCCGGGTCGCCGCGGGTCACGACGCGGTCGAAGCCGTCCGGCTCGACGTAGCCGAGGTACTCCATGCCGAGGTCGTACTGGTCGGTGAAGAAGTACGGCAGACGCGTGTACTCGGCCTGCTCGCCGAGGAGCGCGGCGGCGGCGACCTGCGGCTGGTTGAGGGCGTTGGCCCAGTGCTCGACGCGGATCGGCTTTCCGTAGCGGGGATGGAAGGCCCGCGCGACGTCGCCGAGGGCGTAGATGTCCGGGTCGTCGGTGCGCAGTGACGCGTCGACGAGTACGCCGTTGTCGACGGCGAGGCCCGCGTCCTCGGCGAGTTGCGTATTCGGCGTCACGCCGATCGCGACGAGTACCAGGCCGGCCGGCAGCACCGTGCCGTCGCCGAGCTTGACGCCGGTCGCGTAGCCGCCCTCGGTGACGATCTCGGCGACGGTCGCGCCGAAGCGGAACTCGACGCCGTTGCGCCGGTGCAGGTCGGCGAAGTACTCGCCCAACTGCGTGCCGAGCACGCGCAGCAGCGGCGCCGCGGCGGACTCGACCACCGTGACCTGCACGCCCGCACCGCGCGCGGCTGCCGCGGCCTCCAGGCCGATCCACCCGGCGCCGATCACCACCAGCTGCTTGATCTGCCCGAAGAGTGTGCGCAGCCGCTCGGAGTCGTCGATCGTGCGCAGGCACATCACCTGCTGCGCGTTGCCGCCGAGCACGGGCAGGTGCCGCGGACTCGCGCCCGTGGCCAGCACCAGTTTGCCGTAGTCGACCCGGTTGGAATCGGCCAGCCGCACCTGGTGCGCCGCGCGCTCGATCGCGACCGCCCGCACGCCGAGCCGCAGGTCGATCCGGTGCTCGGCGTACCAGGACTCGGGGTGCACGAACGCCTTCTCGCGCTCGCTCTTGCCGATCAGATAATCCTTCGACAGCGGAGGCCGCTCGTACGGCAGGTGCACCTCCTCGCCGAGCAGCGTGATCGGGCCGTCGTAGCCCTTCTCCCGCAGTGCCTCGGCGCACTTCGCGCCGCCCAGGCTCGCGCCCACGATGACGATGGGCTCTGATTCCGGCATCGGTGATCTCCTCGTCGGTGAGGCAATCGACTCTTGGCAAGCACGCATACGCGTGCGTGAGGGTGCGCAGGTCAACAATAACTCCGATGCGCGCTCACGTCGGGTGCGCCGCGCGACGCATTACGGGCGCCGCGCCAACGCCACACCCGACGCCATGCCACCCGCACACCCACCCCCGCGCGTATTCCAGCTACGGCTGTGAGAGGTCTCACGGGCGCCGCACCACCGCGGCACAAGCGGCGGCTGCACAATAGACGGCAGTCATACCCCCGACTCGGTGGCGCCCGTTACCCACAGTGGCGACGAGCACGCCAGCCCGCCTCGCGGCTGCACGGCGCGGGACGCCGAACGGGACCGAAAGGATCGACGCCATGTCCGTGCTCAGCGAGATCCCCGGCCTCACCGCCGTCCGGGTCGCCCCGTGCCCGCGGCGCACCGCCGCCGTGGTGCCCGTCGCTCCGCGCACCGCCGCGTCCTCGGCACCCCCGGTCGCCGCCGCGCTCACAGCCGTCGCCGCCGCCCAGGCGTCCGCTGCACGCTGGCCGCGCCGTCTCGGCTTGGCGATGACCGTGGCCGGGGTCGCCATGGTGCCGTGGCTGGTCGTGCTCGCGCTCACGCTGCCGGCCCGCGCCGCGGCGGGGAACTGGACCACGGTGTGGGTCGGCCTCGACAGCGTCGAGGCGCTCGGCCTGGCGTTCACCGGCGTGCTGCTGCGCCACCGCGACGCGCGCGCGAGCCTGACCGCCGCCGGGACCGCCGTCCTGCTGCTGGTCGACGCGTGGTTCGACGTGCTCACGTCCGCGCCCGGCGGCGACCGCCTGGTCGCGGTGCTGATGGCGGCCTGCGCCGAGGTGCCCCTGGCCGTCCTGTGCGCCGCGCTCGCCATACGCCTGTTCCCACGCCAGGCGCTCGCCGCCGCCTCCGCCGCGCTCCGCGCGGCACCGGCCGTGCGCGGGTCGTCCGAACACTGATTCGCCGTACCGGCGCGCATTGCCAAACCCCGTCAACCCCCTGACGATTAGTACCCCACTTCACCCGATCGAGCGACGGTGACCTGGGCTTTCTCCGGGAATGCCCCCTGTGTGGCCGTCCGCGACGCGGGTGGCGTGCTCGTCGACTAGGGGAGGGTCCGGGCCATGGGGCTCGTCATTCTGATCTGCTTGGTCGTGGCCGCGGTGGCCGTGCTGGTCGTGCTCGACCGGCGGCGCGGCAGGAGCGCGGGACGGGTCGAGCGCGAGGACGTCCGGGCGCTCGAGTACATCAATGTGTTCATCGGCACGTTGTACATGGTGCTGCTGTCCCTGATCGTGGTGCTGATGTGGCAGAACGTCTCGGACGTGAGCGGTGACGTGCGCTCCGAGGCGGCGAGCCTGCAGGCGCTCGTGCAGACCGCGCAGCGCCTGCCGCCGTCCGAGGGCGTCCCGGTCCTCAACGCAGCCCACGAATACGCCTCGAGCGTGCTCGACACCGAATGGCCGCCCAAGGCCGGCGCCGCCACGGACCCCGAGGCCCCCGCGGCGCGGGTCCTCGCCGACGCCCGCGCGGCCGTCACGCATCCGGTGGCCGCCGGGGCGTCCGCCGGCACCATCGAGGACCAGGCGATCACGGACATCAACGCGGTAGCCGAGGCGCGCGACGACCGGCTGGCCAAGTCCACCGACGGCGTCCCGCCGTTCCTGCTGATCGCGCTCGCGATCCTGAGCCTGATCACGATCGCCACGCCGCTCACCCTCGGCCTGCGCGCCCACGCGCTCGCCCTCGCGGGGTTCGTCGTCACGACGGCGCTGGTCTGCCTGGCCTTCTGGTTCGTGATCGAACTGCAAAGCCCTTACCACGGCCTGATCCACGCCAGCGCGCAACCGCTGCGCGAACTGCTGGCGGGCGCCGCGTGACCGGCCGGCTTCCCGGCCTCGGCCTGCTACTGCTCGGCTGCGCGGTGCCGATCCCCTTCGCGAGCGCGGCGTCAGCGGCCGTCACGCCGACCACCACCACGGCACACCCGCTCTTCAATCCCGGCGCCCTACACCTGTCCACGTTCACCGACCGGCTCCCCGGCGCCGACGCCGCTGATTTCAGTACCCTGACCGGCACGCCCGTGCGCCGGGTCTACATCGTGCGCAATGACGGCCTTCTGCCACTCACCCACATCGTGCTGCTCGACCCGGATGTACCCGGTTCGTCAATGCGCTGCGACGATGATGAGGGGCCGGGGAACCTCGACGATCTCGGCCCGCTGTCCTGGGA
>JBOHCW010000179.1:0-4779 GCA_050725375.1 Actinocrinis sp.
ATTTCGCGCTGCCGTACCCGATCGGGCGGCCCTGCGAGTGTTGCGCCCTGGACCCGCCGCCGGGCCCGACTGGCCAGCTGCCGCGCCGTTGCCGGGGTACGCCCGACCATCGGGGCGATCTCGTCGAACGGCACGGCGAACATGTCGTGCAGCACGAAGGCCAGTCGCTCGGCGGGCCCGAGCGTGTCCAGTACGACGAGCATCGCCAGGCCGACCGCGTCGGCCATCTCGGCCTCGCGCTGCGGGTCGCCGGCGTCGTCGGCTCCGGCGGCCAGGCCGGGCGCGTGAACGTCCAGCGGCTCCTCGCGCCGGTGCTCGCGCGACCGCAGCATGTTGAGACACACCCGCGCGACGACCGTGGTCAGCCAGGCGGCCGGGTTGTCCACCTCGGCGGCGTCCGAGCGGTTAATGCGCAGCCACGCCTCCTGCAGCGCGTCGTCGGCCTCGGCGGCCGAGCCGAGCATCCGGTGGGCCACGGTGTGCAGCCGGCCGCGATCGCGCTCGAAGCGGGCGGCCGGCCGGGCGGTCTCGTCCACCGTGTCACGTTCCCTTCTCGGCGGGTGTCGTAGAGGTAGAGGGGACGCGGGATGGATTGCCGACCCATCCCGTGCACCCTCTCCACCCCTCAGGCGAGGGCTATGTGACGAGGGCCCTTCGGGGCCGAGCGAGTGAGTTTGGAGCGACGGTGACCTCTACGATCCTATTGACCGGCGGGACGGGCACGCTGGGCAGCCACGTGAAGCCGCTGCTGCAGGCGGCCGACGCCGACCGGCTGCGCGTGCTGAGCCGGAAGCCGCGCCAGTCGGGCGAAGGCGTGCAGTACGTGACCGGTGACCTGTTGAAGGACGAGGGCGTACAGGCCGCCGTAGACGGCGCGGACGTCATCGTGCACCTGGCGGGGGCCAGCAAGGGCGACGATGTGGCCACCGCGAACCTGGCCACGGCGGCGGCGAGGGCTCACGTGCGGCACCTCGTCTACATCTCGGTGACGGCGGCGGACAAGCTGCCGATCGGCTATTTCCGGGCGAAGCTCGGCGCGGAGCGGGCGATCGCCGACAGCGGCGTGCCGTGGAGCACGCTGCGCGCGGCGCAGTTCCACGATCTGGTGCTGATGATGGCGCGGAAGCTGACGAAGCTGCCGGTCGTGCCGTCGCCGGGGGTGCTGCGGCTGCAGCCGGTGGACTCGCGCGAGGTGGCGGCGCGCCTGGTGGAGTTGGCGCTCGGCTCGCCGGCCGGGCTGGTGCCGGATTTGGTCGGCCCGCGCGTGTACGCCTTCTCCGATCTCGCGCGCGGCTACCTGCGGGCGGCGGGCAGGCGCCGGGTGCTGATGCCGGTGCCGATTCCGGGCAAGGCGGGCCGCGCGTACCGGGCCGGGGAGAACCTGTCGCTGGACGGCGCGCAGATCGGCGAGCGTACGTGGGAGGACTTCCTCGCCGAGCGGGTGAAGTAGGGTCCTGAGATGGCGGTCAGTGCCCGGCCAGCCGGAACCGCAGCCGGGTGCCGGGCGGGGACTGCGCGGCGGCGCCGAGGCCGGCCGGGTCGAGCACCGCGATCACCGGGTAGCCGCCGGTGGGTGGATGGTCGGCCAGGAAGACGATGGGCAGGCCGTCGGCCGGGACCTGGATCGCGCCGAGCACGGCGCCCTCGCTCGGGATCGTGTCCGAGCCGACCCGCGGCAGCCGGGGGCCGTCGAGTCGCAGGGCGATCCTGTTCGAGTGCTGCGACACCGTGTACTCGCGGGCGGTGAACACCTGCCAGGCGTACTCGGGGAAGGTGTCGGCGCGCGGTCCGGGCAGCACCGGCAGTTCGAACACTGATGCGTGGTGCAGCGGGTCGGGCCGGGTGGCGCCGCGGTCGCCGTCGTCGCGCCCTGACGGTGTGGCGGCGTCGGGTGCGGTGACGGTGACCGGGTACGTGTCGGCCGGGTTCGGCGGCCCGGTGCTCGCGCCGAGCGGCAGCACGTCGCCGTCGTGCACAGGGCGCGGTCCGAGGCGGGAGAGCAGGTCGGTGGAGCGGCTGCCGAGCACCGGCGCCACCGCCACTCCCCCGGCGAGGGCGACGTACGAGCGCACGCCGCTCTGCGCCGCGCCGACGTCGAGCGTCTCGCCCGCGTACAGCGAGATCGGCTCGGCCCACGGCGCCGGGTGCCCGTCGCGGCGGATCGGCGCGACGGCGCCGCAGACCGCGACGACGAGCGGCGCGAGCGCCCGCAGCGTGAGCCCGGTCAGTGTGGTCTCCAGCGTCGCGGCCTCGGGCCCGTTGCCGACGAGGTGGTTGGCGAGCCGGTGCGCGGCCAGGTCGAGCGCGCCGCTGTGTGGCACGCCGAGATGCGCGTATCCGGGGCGGCCGAGGTCCTGCACGGTGGTCAGCGCGCCGGACCGCAGGATCTCCACACCGCGTGAAACCTTCGCGGGAGTCGTGTTCGCGTTCACGGCCGCCTCACGCCTCCGTCGCCGGGACGAACCGGACGCTCGTGCCCGGCGTGAGCAATGCGGGTTCGGCGCGGTCAAGGTCCCAGAGGTCTGCGTCGGTGGTGCCGATCAGGTGCCAGCCGCCGGGCGATTCGCGTGGGTACACACCGGTGTAGGGCCCTGCGACGGCTACCGATCCGGGCGGTACGCTCGCGCGCGGCGTCGCACGTCGCGGCAGGTGATAGCGCTCGGGCAGGCCGGTGAGATAAGCGAATCCGGGCGTGAAGCCGCAGAACGCGACCCGGTACTCGCATCCTGAGTGGATGGAAGCGACCTCGGGCGCTGACACGCCCCACGCCGCGGCCACCTCGGCGAGGTCCGGCGCGTCGTAACGCACTGCGATCTCCACGACGGGTTGCGAACCGTCGGCTGCCGACGACGCGTCCGGTGCGGGCAACCACGTCGGCAATGCGGCGACGAGGGCGGAGATCGCCACCTGATCGGCCAGTCCGTCGATCAGGACCGTGCGTTCCGCCGGGACGATGTCGTGCACCGGCGGCAGGGTTCCCTCGGCGCGGCGGCGCAGCAGTTCGGCGTGCAGGGCGGCGACCTCGGCCAGGTCCGCGCATTCCACGAGCATCGCGTGGTGCCCGTACGGAAGGATCTTCATCACAGCAGCCTCACTGTCCACAAGTCACTGTGTATACGTCGTCATCCATACATCACCGTCCGCGTCGCATCGGTCGTCGATCAGTCGATCAAGTGAACGGAGCGATATCGCAGCCTGCGATGGTCAGCGCGTCGCGCACCCGCCGCGCCAGTTCGACGGCACCGGGCGTGTCGCCGTGCAGGCACAGCGAGCGCGCCTCGACCGCGATGCGCTCGCCGGAGGACGCGACCACTTCGCCCTCCACGGCCATCGACACGGAGCGCGCGACGACCTGGTTCGCGTCGTGCAGCACCGCGTTCGGTTCGGTGCGCGGTACGAGCGTGCCGTCGGGCCGGTAGGCGCGGTCGGCGAAGGCCTCGGCGACGGCGGGCAGCCGCGCGACGGCGGCCGAGCGGTGCACGGCCGAGCCCGGCAGTCCGAGCACCGGCAACCCGCCGCCGGCCAGCAGGATGCCGTCGACGACCGCGTCCGCCTGCGCCTCGTCCCAGACGATCCGGTTGTACAGCGCGCCGTGCGGCTTCACGTAGGCGAGTTGCGAGCCAGCCGCCTCCGCGAACACCCGCAGCGCCCCGATCTGGTACGCGACCTCGTCGGCCAGTTCCCGGGCCGGCACCTCCATCGGCCGGCGCCCGAAGCCGGCCAGGTCGCGATAGGAGACCTGCGCCCCGATCCGTACCCCGCGCGCGGCCGCGAGCGCACAGACCCGCCGCATCGTCGACGGGTCACCGGCATGAAAGCCGCACGCGATGTTCGCGCTGGTCACAACCGACAGCAGTCCCTCGTCGTCGGTCAGCTCCCAGCGCCCGAAGCCCTCGCCGAGGTCGGCGTTGAGGTCGATGGACCGCGTCGCGTGCGCCATAGGGGAACGATAGAGCGTGGACGGGGTGGAAACACGGAGCCTAGGTCGTTCGGGTTGCGCCCGGCGCGGCCCGCGATCCGCGGTCCACCGTCCGCCATCGACCATGGACCGGCATGGCTGGGTGCTGATCGACGCTGCGCAGTGGCGGAAAATGCCCGCGCCGCTCAGGCCGATTCAGGGTCTACTGGCGGTTCTGGTGGTGGCTGGCTCTGAAGGCGCAGCGACGGGACAGGCAGCCGAGCAGGTAGGTATTGCGGCCGTCGTACGTGTCCTGCATGCCGTGCATGTCGTGGGTGCATGTCGTGGGTGCGTGTCGCGGGTGCGTGTCGTGGCGAATGCCCATCCATTCTGTCTACCTGACGTGGACAACTCTCGTAATTGGCCCGGACTCGATCAGCGCCGCACGGGACGAGAGGGGGCGAGACGGGACGAGACGGGACGGTGCCTGCTGTCCGTTTGAAAGAGACACAGAACCCTGACACCAAAAGACCGGTCTAGGTGCGTGCCGAGGAGAAGCGCCACGTGATCTCGGTTCAGGCAAGCGAGGTGGTCGGGCCCGCTTGCGAAGCAGATCGGCGCTCGGCCGAGGCTAGCTGGGCGCGACCGCCCCATCCGGGAACCGGCTGGCGACTAGGTCTGCCAGCACGCCGGGTACGTGTCGCGGCCACCATGCTGATCGAGCGTGCTAGGCGGGGCTGTCGCGGCGAGCGCCGTCCTACCTGTCCACTTGACGGAGACAACTCACGTGATCGACCCGGACCTCCGATCGGCACGGGACGGGACGAGACGAGTTGGTGCCTGCTGTCCGTTTCAGATGGACACCGAGCCTTGATATGAGC
>JBOHCW010000180.1:0-9522 GCA_050725375.1 Actinocrinis sp.
GCCGGCCGCGTCTTGCCGGCCGGTCCCGCGGCGAACGCGCGCAGCAGGTTCTCGGTGGTGCGGTTGACGAACGCGGCGGTGCGGCGGTCCATCCCGTGGTCGCCGCGATCGTCGCGGGTGGCGGCCATCAGGCCCTCGACCCAGCGCATCGTGCCGGACGCGAACACCCCGGCGCCGCTGGGCACCGTGTAGTACGCCGCGTCGGCGTGGCTGGACGTGCCGTCGCAGACCAGCGGCGAGTGGCCGATGATCTGCAACGGCCGCGGCGTGGGCTGGCCCGGGGTGACGCGGTCGTACTCGACGCCGATCAGGTGCGCGAAGCTGTCGCCGTCCTTGACGCCGGCGCCCGCGTACAGCCAGTGGTCGGCCGCGTGCACGACGAACGGCGCGTCGGTCGGGTAGCCCTCGTAGAACACGCCGGTCATCGACGACTCCGGATCGGCCGCCGGCGCGGTGCGGTAGTCGGTGGTGACCAGCGCGCCGTCGTGCCCGTACAGCGGGTCCCGCGTGTAAGCGGTCTTATAGCAGATCACGGTCCTGTCGGGCCCGGCGGAGGAGAGCCCGGAGCCGAACCGGATCCGCCGGAAGCAGGTGTTCGCGCCGAGGAACGCCACGTTCGTCCCGGCGTCCCGCGCCGTCGTCACGGACGCGCGCTGCTGCGGCGTCCAGTACTCGTCATGTCCGAGGCTGATCACCGCCCGGGCGCCGGAAAGGACAGCAGGGTCCTGATGTACGTCGATCCCGGTCGTGTAGGCCACCGGCAGCCGCAACCGCTCCGCGAGCGCGACGACGGCCCGCTCGTACACCAGGAACTTCTCGCCCCCGCCGTTGTCATACGGCCGGTCGAAGCTCACCTCGTACGACCGCGACGAGTACGACCCCGAAGGACCCTGATACAGGCTGTACCCGCCCCACAGGTTGTACGCCTGCCACGTCGCCGGCGCGTGCATCAGCAGCACCTTCCCGGCCGCCGACGCCGACCGCACGACCAGCGGCACGAACGAGCGGTGCCCGGCCGACGATTCGAGCCGCAGCAGATACGCGCCCTCGGGCCAGTTCGAGGTCCGAACCGTGAGCGAGTCGTGCCAGGACGTGTACACGGTCCGCGTCGACGACTCGAACCGCGCGGCGCTCTGCACCGACCCCGGAACCTGACCGGACTGCCACACCAGCCGCGCCTCGGCGCCGTTGTACCAGCCCATCCGGTACGCGGACACCCGGAACGACGGCGCCGTGGTCGACACGCGCAGCCCGACCGCCTCGCCCGGCAGCACACTGACTTTGTCGGCGTACCCCTCGATGGCGCTCGCCGGCCCGTACGAGGTGATCCGCCACTCCGAGTCGCCCGGCAGGTCCTGCTCGGCGGTGCCGGGCCCGGAGCCGCTGCCCGAACCGGCGCCCGCGGCCTTCGCACTCGCCGCACCGGCCGACCCGGTGTCAGTCCCCGAACCTGTTCCGGAACCTGAATCGCTGCACCCTGCGACGGTGGCGCCCAACCCGGCCACCCCGGCGACGGCCGCCGCGACGCCGAGCACCCGCCGCCGATCGATCCCGCCGCCGGTGCCGGTGTCAGAACCGGCGTCAGTGTCGGTGTCAGAACCGGTGTCAGAGTCGACGTCAGACCTCCGCCGTCCCGCATCCGCACCGTGGTCGTGTTCGCTGCCGTCGCGCTCGGCCATCTCACCCTGCCTGGTCGTTTCCACGCGGACAAATGCGAACAATCATCGCGCGTCGGGCTTCCGATCAGAGTTTATGCCGCCGCGCCGCCTCGTCACCTGTCGAGCGCCGACGGTTGCCACACTGCGACACTGCAACAGTCCGGCTTCGGACGAGGCGGGTCCGCGTCCGACTCGCGTAGCCGACGCGTGTGATCACATCCTGTCGGGGAGCTCCCGTAGCATGACGGCATGACCGCGACCAGCTACACCGCGATGCCGCTCCCCGGCTCGCTCGTCGGTGCTGGTCGCGCGACATACGGTGAGGTATTCACGCGTCGCTGGGTCGTCGAGATGATCCTCGACCAGTGCGAATATCTTGCGGAGCTGGATCTTACGGCGTTGACGTTGGTCGAGCCCGCTACCGGCGCCGGGGCGTTCCTCGGGCCGGCGATCGAGCGACTGGTGCGATCGCGCGCTGCGCACACACCGGATCTGCCGTGGGAGCGCCTGGCCGGATGTGTTCTCGGACGTGATCTACTGCCGGAGCATGTGGCGGACTGTCGAGCCCTCGCCGTCGAGATTCTCCTCGGGGCGGGGTGCCCGCCGCAGACCGCGACGATGCTTGCGGAACAGTGGATTGACGTCGGCGACTTCCTGCTCGACGACCTCGGCCTCGGCGGCGTGCGTGCGGACGTGGTCGTCGGCAATCCGCCGTACATCCGGATCGAAGACCTCAGCCCCGATCTGCTGGCGGCGTACCGGCGCGCCTGTCCGACGATGGGCGGCCGGGCGGACGTGTTCATCGGGTTCTACGAACGCGGGTTGGACATCCTCAAGCCCGGCGGACGGCTGGGCTTCATCTGCGCCGACCGTTGGATGCGCAATCAGTACGGCCAGCGGCTTCGCGAGAAGATCGTTTCCGGCGGGTTCGCGGTCGACGTGTGCGTGGTGATGCACGAAGTCGACGCCTTCGCGGACGAAGTGAGTGCTTACCCCGCGATGACCGTGTTGCGCCGAGGACCCCAGGGCCAGGCGGTGAGCGCGGACACGACGGCCGCGTTCGGAGCGTCGGCGGCGCGCCGGTTCACGGCGTGGAGTTCGACGGCGGAGCCGTCGTTGCGCACCGAGGCGCTCGAGGCCGCGCGTCTGCCGCATTGGCATCAGAGCGCGGAGTCGTGGCCGGACGCGAGTCCGGAGACGATCGCGTGGCTGGAGAAACTGGACGACACGCTTCCGCTGTTGGAGGACACCGGCGGCACCCGGATCAGCATCGGGGTCGCGACCGGAGCCGACGCGGTCTACCTGACGCGTGACGAGGACCTCGTCGAGCGTGAACGGCTTTTGCCGCTGGCGATGCCGGCTGACATCAAGAGCGGCGAGTTCGACTGGTCGGGCACCTATCTGGTCAACCCGTGGGAGCCGGACGGCCTGGCCAGGATGGAGGAGTGGCCCAAGTTCGCCGCGTATATGGAGCGGCATGAGGCAGCGTTGCGCCGGCGCAGCATCGGGCGTCGGAACCCACTGCGTTGGCACCGCACCATCGACCGGGTGTCGACTGCGTTGACCGCGCGGCCGAAGCTGCTGCTGCAGGACTTGAAGCGGCAGGCCGACCCGGTACTCGATCCCGGCGGGCACTACCCGCATCACAACCTGTACTACCTCGTGTCCGGCGAGTGGGACCTCGACGTACTCGGCGGTCTGATGCTCTCCGAGGTGGTCGAGCGGCAGATCGCGGCCTACTGCGTCAAGATGCGTGGCAAAACCCTGCGATTCCAGGCGCAGTACCTGCGCCGCGTGCGCGTGCCGCTGATGTCGACCTTGACGGAACGGGTCGCGGTCGACCTCGCGTCGGCGTTCCGCACTCGCGATCGCGCGGCGGCCACACGTGCCGCACTCGATGCGTACGGCATGGATCGCCTTCCCCGCTGAGCCGTGTCAGCACCGCTTCCCCGCGCCTACCCGGAACTGTCGCAGTACGGTGCTACGGTGGCGCCGCATCCGGACTCTGAGACGAGCGGCCGGATGTGAAGCCGAGGGGGACCGGGATGATGAACGACGAGGCACGGATCGAGACTGCGCTGCGCCACTGGGTGGACGTGAAGAGGCAGCAAGAGGAGAAGTCGAAAGCCGGCGGTAAGGCACAGCAGGGAAGACGGTCGTCCGTCACCGGCGGGGCGCACCTGGACGGGCTCAACAAGCTCGTCGTCGAGCAGATCGAGCGTGCCGGCATGACGGGACTGACCTTCAGGGCCAACAAGAAAGCCACGGTCCCCGGCTACTATCGCCCGTCCAAAGCGTGGGATCTCGCGGTGCTCAAAGACGACCTGCCGTTACTCGTCGTCGAGTACAAGTCGATGTACGGCAGCGAGGGCAACAACCTCAACAACCGGTTCGACGAGGTCTTCGGCGTCGCCGAGGACGTGCGCCAGGCGATGGAACACGGTCTGCTTCCGCAGAGCCTGCTTCGCGCGTACGTCTTCGTCATGGGCATGACGCCGAAGAGCACGGCTTCGGTCAAGATCGGCAAGGTCATCGGCAAGGCCGACCCTGAGTTCACCGATGCGTCCTACCTGGACCGTGCGGCCATCATGTGCCGGAGGCTGCACGAAACAGGGCTCTACCACATGACGTGGGCAGTAGCGGTACAGATGGATCCGTTCGGTTGGCACGAACCGGATCCACGTGTCGGATGGGAGCAGTTCGCCGCTGCGATTCAGCAGGCGTTCTCGGCCCGCGACGGCGGATGACGCCTGCCGCGAGCGAGATCACGGGTCACATCAGGTGTGCGGTCAGCGCGAAGCGGGGTCGGCCTGGCGGGCATCAGCTCCCGGCGAAGCCGGCAGCCGAAGGCGTTAAACAGCGCGGAGCGCCGCGATCCGAGGGCGTCGGCCTTAGTTGGATCAGCTCTCTGCGTCGGTGGGCGCCGGTGACGGCGTAGCGGTTGCGGTGGTCGCGGCGGTTGCGGTGCGCGGGGTGCGGCGGCGGACGGGCCTTGGCGGGGCGGTGACGGCGGCGCCGTTGCGTGTGGCGGCGCCGGTGCCGTCCACGTCGCCGTTCGCCTCAGCGTGCCGGCGGACCTGGGCCAGGTCGGTGGCGGCCTGAGCGAGCAGTGTCTCGACGGTGCGGCCGGCGGCGGCGGAGTCGCGGTCGCGGATCGCGTCGAGCAGGGCCTGGTGGGCGGGCATCGGGTCCGAGCCGTGCGCGCTGTGGTGGACGAAGCGGTCACGCACTTGCAGGCCCGCCGCGAGGATGACCTCCATCCGGCTGAGGACCTCGTTGTGCGCGGCGTCCAGCAGGCCGCGGTGGAAGCGCAGGTCGGCGGCGACCATCGCGTCAGGGGTCTGCCTGGCCTGCGACATGGCGGCCAGGGCCGTCTCGAGCTCGGCGAGGTCCTCGTCGGTGCGCCGCTCCGCCGCCAGCCTCGCGGCGGCCGGTTCGACGATGCCGCGCACCTCGGCCAGGTTCTCCAGGAAGACGAAGTTCGGCGACTCGCGGCCCTGCCAGCGCAGGACGTCCGCGTCCAGCAGGTTCCACGCATCGCGCGGGCGGATGACGGTGCCGCGCTTCTGGCGGCTCTCCACCAGTCCCTTCGCGGCCAGCACCTTCAGCGCCTCGCGCACAACCGTCTTGCTGACGTCGAACTCGCGCTCCAACTGCTCGGAGAACAGCGGCGCGCCCTCGGGGTACGCACCGCCGACGATGCGCAGGCCCATCTGCTCGACGACCTGCCCGTGGAGGCCTCGGCCCTGGTAACTGCCCATCAGATCTCTATCGCTCCCGGATCGTCTATACGTGCACGTTCACATCGACGTGCCCCACGTCTACTCGCGCCCACCGCCGTGAGCCCGCTCGTCAGGCCGACGCCTTCGCCACGCTCCAGCCGCCGTCCACGACCAGGCTCGCGCCGTTGACGAACGACGCGTCGTCCGACGCCAGGAACGCCACGGCCGCGGCCACCTCGTCGGGGCGGCCCAGCCGTCCGGCGGGGGTCGCGCTCACGCTCAGCTCCCGGCCGGCCTGGTCGATCTCATCCCACGCCGGAGTCAGGATAGGTCCCGGAAGCAGTGCGTTCACCCGCACTTCGGGCGCGTAGTCGACGGACAGCTGACGGGCCAGCGACACGAGCGCGCCCTTGGCGGCCGCGTACGCGGGGTGGTCGGGCAGGCCGAAGTTCGCGTGGACCGAGGAGGTGAGCACCGCGTTGCCCCTGACCTGCCGCAACATCGGCAGGAAGGCGCGCATGCCGTGGTACGCGCCGGTCAGCGCGACGTCGAGTTGGCGATGCCAGTCGGCCGGTTCCAGGTCGAGCAGCTTGGCCGGCTTGAAGTAGTACGCGTTGTGGTTGAGCACGTCGAGGCGGCCGTAGCGCTCGCGGACGCGCTCGTGCAGGGCGGCCCAGTCGTCGCCGCTCGAGGTGTCGCAGCGGAGGTACTCGGCCTCGCCGCCCTCGGCGGTGATCGACTTGGCGACCTCCAGGCCGGGCTCGTCGGCGATGTCGGCCAGCACGACGGACGCGCCCTCGGCCGCGAGCCGGCGGGCGGTGGCCGCGCCGATTCCGGAAGAAGCCCCGGTCACCAGGGCTGTACGGCCCTCGAAACGGCGTGTCTGCACGGCAGTCCCTTCGGATTAATTATGACAAGTTTTGCAGTCCGGGCGGCGGAACCGCAACCGAGGTGAACGTTCGGCGCCATGCGGCCTTGGACCGTTGACGCGGCCAGTTTAATTCGTTAATAATGCGGAAATCCGCGAGGGCCGAGAAGCCCTCACCACAGGCAGGAGTACGCAGGATGCTGATACCCTTGCGATCGGGAGGCGTCACGCCGTCCGGCGTGCAAGCCCGGTGGAAACGCCGCCGGCGCGCCTCGGCGAGTGTGGCGCTGGCCGCCTCGGCGGCGCTGCTCGGCGCGGCCGGACCCACCTGGGCCGCGTCGTCCGGCAGCTCGGCCCCCGACACCGCCGCGCACCACGGCGGGACCTTCGGCGCCAACGACACGCCGCCGATCAACGACCTGGCCAAGACCCCCTATCAGGGCTGGAACACCTACTACGGTCTCGGCTCCACCTTCGACGAGGCGACCATCGAGGCCGAGGCCGACGCCATCGTCGGCAAGGGGCTCAAGGCGGCCGGCTACAACTACGTCTGGATCGACGGCGGCTGGTGGAGCGGTACCCGCGACGCCTCCGGCACCATCACCGCGAACACCACGCAGTGGCCGGACGGGATGAAGGCGGTCGCCGACTACATCCACTCCAAGGGCCTGAAGGCCGGCATCTACACCGACTCGGGCCTCAACGGCTGCGGCGGCGCGAACCAGGGCAGCTACGGCCGCTACCAGCAGGACGTCAACACCTTCGCCGGGTGGGGCTACGACGCGGTCAAGGTCGACTTCTGCGGCGCCGAGCAGCAGGGACTCGACCCGGCCACCGTCTACGGCCAGTTCCGCGACGCGCTGCTGAACAACAGCAGCCACCGGCCGATGCTGTTCAACATCTGCAACCCGTTCATCCCGGAGACCGGCGCCGCGCCCGGCCGCTCGGCCTACGACTCGTACAAGTTCGGCCCGAGCACCGGCAACTCGTGGCGCACGGACACCGACATCGGCTTCCCGAACAACGTGCAGTACTCGGACATGCTGCGCAACCTCGACGCGGACGCCGCGCACCCCGAGGCCGCCGGTCCGGGGCACTGGAACGACCCGGACTACCTGGCCCCGGGCCTGGGCTTCTCCGACGCCGAGTTCCAGGCCCAGTTCTCCATGTGGTCGATGGCCGCCGCGCCGCTGATGATCGGCAGCGACGTGCGCACGCTGTCCGCCGCGAGCGTCGGCGACCTGACCAACCGCGAGGTGCTCGCGGTGGACCAGGACCCGATGGGCGTTCAGGGCACTGCGATCTGGACCTCGGCGGCCGGTGACGCGCAGGTGTGGACCAAGCCGCTGGCCGGCGGCGACTACGCCGTCGCGCTGTTCAACCGCGGCACCGCGCCGCAGCAGATCTCGACCAGCGCGCAGCAGGTCGGCCTGCCGAGCTCGGGCGCGTACGCGCTGCGCGACCTGTGGCAGCACTCGACTACGGAGAGCGCCGGCGCGATCTCCGCGACCGTGCCCGGCCACAGCGTCGTGCTGCTGCGCGTCTCGCGCGCGATCGCGATCGGCAACACTTTGCCGTCGACCACCCTGTCGCCGGCAACGATCACGCCGACCGCTAAGGCCCAACTGCCTCTGGTGGCTCCGGGCGACACCTTCCCGGTGACCGCGACGTTCACCAACAACGGCCGCAGTCCGATCGTCAACGCCAAGCTGACGCTGAACCTGCCGGCCGGCTGGACCGCGAACTCCGGCACGCCGACCACGGCAAGCCGGCTGGGCACCGGACAGTCGCTGTCCGGAGCGTGGCAGGTGACCGTTCCGGCGGGCACCCTGCCCGGACCGGATCAGCTCACTGCGACGGCCGCGTACGGCTGGTACAGCGCCGACGGCAGTCTCAAGACCCTGAGCGCCAGCGGCGCCGGCACCGTCCAGGTGCCGCCCACGCCGCCGTCCGGTACCGGACCGCTGAGCCACCACGCGTGGCTCGACGCGGCCAGCGGCTACCTCGTGCCGCGGGTCGACCGTGACGACGCCGGCGGCGGCCCGCTGGTCATGCACGGTGTGACCTACCCGACCGGCGTGGGCACCGCGTCGCCGTCCACGATCGACTACTACACCGGCGGCAACTGCACCACGCTGACCGCCACCGTGGGCATCGACGACTCGGCGAACTTCGACCCGTCCGGCGGCACGGCCACCTTCCAGGTCTACGGCGACGGCGTGAAGCTGTACGACAGCGGCCTGGTCACCCGGGCGGCCACACACGACGTGTCGGTGAATCTGGGCTCTGCGAAGGTGCTCAGCCTGGTGGTCGGCGACGGCGGCGACGGCGGCTACAACGACCGCACCGACTGGGGCGGCCTGCAGATCGGCTGCGGCGCGCCGGTCGCGACCGTGCCGGGCGGGCCGTGGCCGCACTTCGCGGCGCCGTCCACGCTGAGCGCCACCGCGACCAGCGCGAACAGCGGCTACCCGGCGTCCAACGCGGTCGACGGCGAGGTGACCACGCTGTGGCACTCGCAGTTCAGCCCGACGCACGACCCGCTGCCGATCGCGCTGACCGTGGACCTCGGCTCGGCGCAGACCGTCACGGGTCTGACCTACCAGCCGCGGCTGGACGGCGACGTCACCGGCACGATCACCGGCTACACGGTCGAGGTCAGCAGCGACGGGGTGAACTTCACCGCCGCCGCGCCGGCCGGGACCTGGAGCCAGGACGCGCTGCTCAAGTCGGTGCAGATCGCGCCGACGCAGGCACGGTACGTGCGGCTGACCGCGACCGACGGGGCGAACGGATACGCCTCGGCGGCCGAAGTCTCGGTCGCCACACTCCCGGCGGCCTGAGCGAAGCCGGAGTGAACCGTGAATGAGGACGCGCGGCTGCGCTGGACGCCCGATCTGGGCGGCAAAGTCAGCAGCCTGCGTTTCGGCGCGGCCGGCCGTGAGTGGCTGGCCGCGCCGGTCCGGCCGCCCGCGGCCCCGAGGCCGGGCCAGGACTGGGCGGAGATGGACTGCTCGGGTTGGGACGAGTGCTTCCCGAACATCGCCGGCGCGCCGGCCGACGGGTTGCAGGATCACGGCGATGTGTGGCGATTGCCGTGGACAGCGCAGTCCCCTGATTCAGCAGGACAGCCCCCTGATTCGGTCATCGGGAGCGTCACGCCGGACGGGCGCGCGTACCGGTTCGGGCGGCAGATAGCCGTCGAGGACAGTGCGCTGCGGATCGCGTACGGCGTGGACAACCTCGGTGACCGACCGCTCCCATGGGCTTGGGC
>JBOHCW010000181.1:0-17577 GCA_050725375.1 Actinocrinis sp.
CCCGCTTCCAGCGCTTGCCGGCGGACTTGCCGATCGGCTTATCCGCTGATCTGCTCCGGCGAGTCCTCGGCAGTGGCACCCGCCGACTTGCGGTCCATCATCAGTACCATGACGGCGATAGCACTGGCCAGCCATCCCACAATCGCCGGCATGGTTTCGCCGGCAACCATGAAGCCCGCAAAGGCCAGCACGCCCGCGGACACGACGACAGCCGCGCCACGTCGCCAGCCACCTCGTCGCGCCAGGACTCGTAAGAAGCCTCTACGCCACCAGAGCTGTGACATCGTGAATACGACCGCCACTGCGAAAAAGAGCGCGATCGGCAGTGGCATCGCCTGCGTGCGAGGCATGGAGTTGTGGCCGCGCGCGATCTCGACCACGCCGAACACAAGCACGATGGGACCGAGGATCGCGAACGGGACGGCGATGAATCGCGCCAGCACGATCTGACGAGCCACGTCCGTGGCCTCGTCCACGCGCCGCCACTTCCACGGCGGAAGGCGCCGCATCCACCGGCTCGACTCGTATGACGCTCGCACAAACCTGTCCGCGAAGCCTCGGTAGTTCGTGAGGATCGCCAGCCCCATCGCAGACGCGAACAAGCCGCAGGCCAGTAAAAAAAGCCCGGTGCGGATTGGTGCGCCGCGGCACCGGACGATGCCGACTCGATCATCGTGCAGCCTGCCCACAGAGGTAGGAAAGCGACGTTCGCCGTCGCCGGCGGCACGGGCTGAATCAGCTCAGCGCCCTGACAAATTTACTCTTACAAACTTACTCGTACGAACGTACTCGCGCCGCACATTATGACGGTGCCGCAATCGTCAGACGACGACGCCCTCTACGGTGATCGGGCCGTCAGGCCAGCGACGTAGGGCGACCCTGTCGCCCGGGCGGGGCCACACGCGGCCGCCGGCGCGGGCCTTGGCCGCGGCAAGCAGGAGGGCGGCGCAGAAGGTCGCTCTGGCGGCGCCTCGGGGCATCAGCACGAGGGCGCCGGACTGGTCACACTTGACGATCCGGCCGGGCACCAGGCCCGGGGACGTACGGCCCAACTCCTCGACATCGGCCTCGCTCCAGCCGAGGCCGTCAGCGGGGACCGCCGCAAGCGTGGCGGTGGAGGCCGAGCGGCCGGACCCGCGCTTGCGGCCGGTCGGACGCGGCGGGGGCACGTCGGCTGGCGCGGGGTCGCCTGCGGCGGCGCTTGCCTGCATCGTGTCCTCCAAGGCATCGGACGGATGACCACTGGACGGTCACCGTCAGGTCGGCGCTGTGGTGTGACTCCACTGCGCCACTTGTCAGCTGGGTTGTCAAATATCCGTTATGCGGATGATCGTGTCATCCTAGGCGACGAAAACTGCACTGTCTCGGGGTTATTCTCACCCCGCGCGCCACAGGGATCGACGGCTTTTTCACCGGCGGGTTCGCCGAGGTCGGGAGTCTCGCCGGCGGGGTCGTCGGCACTGCCGGTGGTGGCACTGTCGGTGGCGCCGATCGCGCCGTTGGCCGCGTGAGACTCGTCGGTCTCGATCCTGGTCGTCTCCTCGACTCCGCCGGTTCCCTGTGCCGGTCCCCTCGTTTCCTGTGCTGAACCTGGCTGCTGCGTGTCCGCGTCAGTATGACTGTCGGGGCGCACGGCGTTGAAAACCGCGCCGATCAGCACCGCTAGCGCGGTGATGTACAGCCACAGCAGGATCGCCGCCGTGGCCGCGAGCCTGCCGAAGCCCGCGCCGCCACTGCCACCGTACTGGCCGGTATGAAGATAGATCCGCAACAGTGCGGAACCCGCAGCCCACACGGCGAGTGCGACCAGCGCTCCGGGCAGGCCCTCACGCCAATGATGCCGTTCCGGCAGGGCCAGGTGGTAAAGAGTCGTCAGAAAGGCCACCAGCGCCGCGCCGACGATCGGCCACGCCAGCGGGCCGAGCACCGCGGAGGCGCCCGGCACGATCGCGGCCAGCAGCTCGGTGCCCGCGAGCAGCAGCGACACCGCCGCCACGCCGAGCATCAGGGCCGGCAGGTAGAGCACCAGCGAGAGCAGCCGGGTGCGCACGATCCCCCGCCGGCCGTTCTGGCCGGAGGCCACCGTGATGGTGTCGATTGTCACATTCAGCGCCCGCGATCCGGACCACAGCGCGACCAGGAAGCTGACCGACACGACGTCGGCGTGCCCTGAGGTCAGCATGCTGTGCAGGGCGGGCGTGACGGTTTGATGCACCTCACGTTGCGACAGGACCGAGCCGGCCAGATTCGTCAGGTCGGTCTCCAGGTGCGTGGCCCGCGCGCTGCCAAGCTCGCCGTGAAGATAGCCCAGAACACCCACGATCCCGAGGGCGAGCGCGGGCAGCGAGAGCAGCACCCAGAACGCGGCCTCCGCCGCCAGCCCGGTGATGCGGTAGCGCATGCACAGGGAGAAGGTCGTGCGCGCCCGTGACCTGCGACGCGGAGTGGCCCGCCGCGACCTTCGGCGGGGCGGGCCAAGGAGCTTCTCGTCGGCTGTATCCGTATACATCGTGTTTTCTTGCTCTGCTGCACTGGGCGCCCCACGGTACCCGGCCATGGCGGGCCGACTCAACGGCGGCGCGGCACAACACGGTGCGCTACCGTCCGGTCACGACGTCAGCGTGCTGCGACTGACGGCGGTGGCCGGCCGCCGCGACCGCTATCGGCGAAACGGGTGAAGTAGGTCATAAGTAGTCGTCCAGCGGTAAAAATCAGGTAAAGAGGCCGTGCGGTGTCCTCTTTGTCCTGCCTGTTCAGGCATATCTTTTCGGTTCAGGCGCTGCCTGACACCCGGTCCACCCGGACTGGCCGCAGGACGCGCCCGACGCCGAATCCGGCCCCAAGGCCGGAACCGGGGAACCACCGATCGCCGCACGCTGAGGGGACCCACCCGGGTCGCACCCGATCCGGCTCCGAAGCCGCCGCGGCGTTCAGGGGTGAATCGACACCGCCCGCGCCGCCGCACACTTCGCCAGACCTCGTTCCACGCGGCTCGGACGTGTCGTAGGGCACTTTCCGGCCCGAACCCGTCAGCTCACCCGGTAGGCGGTGGAGAGCGACCGCATTGGAGTGCGCACGAAATGGCGTCCCACAGACGGGCCAGGGTTCCCAGCCGCTCGGTCATGACACTGACCGCGACGACCGCGGCTGCCGCCGCCGGGGTGGGCTTCACCCCGACCGCGAGCCACGCGGCTTCGGTGCAGGACATCCAGAAGCAGGTCACCGCCCTCAACGCGCAGGCTGAAAAGGCCACGAACGTCTACGACGGCGCACTGGAGCAGCTGTCCCACCTGCAGAAGCAGGTCGACAACCTGCAGGGCGAGGCCACCACGATGCAGCAGCAGATGAACAAGCTGCAGGCCTCGCTCGGACCGGTGGCAGCCGCCCAGTACCGGGCCGGCGCCGTCGACCCGACGCTGCAGCTGATGCTGCAGAGCCACCCCGACGAGTATCTGCAGCAGGCCGCGACGATGAGCCAGCTCGGCCAGACCGAGGCGATGAACCTCAAGTCGCTCAAGGTGCAGCAGGTGCAGCTGGCCTCGCTCAAGAAGGAGGCGGCGGGCCGCATCTCCGAGGTCCAGCAGGTCGAGCGGCAGGCCGCCTCGGCGAAGACGCAGATCGTCGACAAGTTCAAGCAGGCCCAGGTCCTGTTGTCCGCGCTGACCTACACGCAGCTGCAGAGCGTCAACTACTCGGGCGTCAGCCAGGCGGAGATCAACAACGTGCCGCCGGCCAGCGGCCGAGCCGCGACCGCCATCGCCTTCGCCAAGTCGAAGCTGGGCACCTGGTACCAGTGGGGCGGCACGGGACCGCGCTACGACTGCTCAGGGCTCGTAGAGGCCGCCTGGGGCGCCGCCGGCGTGTCACTACCGCGCACCACGTACGAACAGCGCGACTCGGGTTACGCGGTCCCCGCGACCCTCACCGACCTTCAGCCGGGCGACATCATCCTGTACAACGGCGACGAGCACGAGGCGCTCTACATCGGCGGCGGCCTGGTGATACACGCGCCGACGACCGGTCAGCAGGTCCAGTACGGGCACTGGAACATGATGACGATCTCGCACATCCGCAGGGTGAGCTGACGCCGGATCGTCTCATTCCATGGTCCACATCGTGAGCCCCGGTGGACTCCGCGCGCGGCAGGATGGCACTCTCGGGACGGAATACCCTCCCCAGACGCACGTCCCGCGCCCCGCTCGGCGCCGCGGACTCCGGTGACGGACGAAGGACCACGATGACCCAGTCGAGTACCCCTGACCCCTCCGCGACCGCGGGCTCCGTGCGCACGCACCAGGTCAGACGGCACCGCGGCGAGGGCCAGTGGGCCAAGGGCCACTTCACCCCCCTCAACGGGAACGAGCAGGTCAAGAAGGACGACGACGGGCTGAACGTGCGCGCCCGGATCGAGAACATTTACGCGCGCCAGGGCTTCGACTCGATCGACGGCCAGGACCTGCGCGGCCGGATGCGCTGGTGGGGCCTGTACACCCAGCGCCGCCCCGGCATCGACGGCGGCAAGACCGCGATCCTCGAACCGCACGAGCTCGACGACGAGTACTTCATGCTGCGCGTGCGCATCGACGGCGGCCGGCTGACGGCGGCCCAGCTGCGCGCGATCAGCGAGGTCTCGGTCACCTACGCGCGCGGCACCGCGGACGTCACCGACCGGCAGAACGTCCAGCTGCACTGGATCCGGATCGAGGACGTGCCCGCGATCTGGAAGCTGCTCGAAGACACCGGGCTGCAGACCACCGAGGCGTGCGGCGACACCCCGCGCGCCATCCTCGGCTCGCCGGTGGCCGGGGTCGCGAAGGACGAGGTGCTGGACGGCACGCCCGCGATCGAGGAGATCAACCGGCGGTTCATCGGCTCGAAGGACTTCTCCAACCTGCCGCGCAAGTTCAAGACCGCGGTCTCCGGGCTGCAGGACGTGGTGCACGAGGCCAACGACATCTCGTTCGTCGGCGTGGTGCACCCCGAGCACGGCCCGGGCTTCGACCTGTGGGTCGGCGGCGGCCTGTCGACCAATCCGCAGTTCGCCAAGCGGCTGGGCGCCTGGGTGCCGGTGCAGGAGGCCGGCGACGTGTGGGCCGGGGTCGCCGGGATCTTCCGCGACTACGGTTACCGGCGGCTGCGCAACCGCGCGCGGCTCAAGTTCCTGATGGCGGACTGGGGACCGGAGAAGTTCCGCGAGGTGCTGGAGACCGAGTACCTCAAGCGGCCGCTGCTCGACGGCCCGCCGCCGCCCTTCGTCCCGCCGGCCCAGCGCGACCACGTCGGCGTCCACGAGCAGAAGGACGGCCGGTTCTACGTCGGCTTCTGCCCGCGGGTCGGCCGGATCGACGGCGCGACGCTGGGCCGGATCGCGCAGCTGGCCGAGTCGGTCGGCTCGGACCGCATCCGCACCACCCCCGATCAGAAGATGCTGATCCTGGACGTGCCCGGCGACCGGGTCGAGGGCCTGGTCGAGGAGCTGGCGGCGCTGGACCTGCAGGTGCGCCCGTCGGTGTTCCGCCGGCACACCATGGCGTGCACCGGCATCGAGTTCTGCAAGCTGGCCATCGTGGAGACCAAGGCGCTGGCCTCGCAGGCCATCGACGAGCTGGAGAAGCGGCTGCCGGACTTCGACACGCCGGTGACCATCAACGTCAACGGCTGCCCGAACTCCTGCGCCCGGATCCAGACCGCGGACATCGGGCTCAAGGGCCAACTGGTGCGCGACGCCGAGGGCAACCAGGTCGAGGGCTTCCAGGTACACCTCGGCGGCCATTTCGGCGCCGACGCGGAGGCGATGGACGCAGCCGGCGCGGGCTCCGAGGGCGCGTTCGGCCGCAAGGTGCGCGGGCTGAAGATCACCGCGAAGGACCTGCCGGACTACGTGGAGCGGGTGCTGCGCGCGTACGAGGCGGACCGGACCGCGGGCGAGAGCTTCGCGGCCTGGACCACGCGCGCCTCGGAGCAGCAGCTCTCGTAGCGCGAAGGGCTTCCCAGCGGCGGACGCAGACCGGGTACCGGCCGGTGTCCGCCGTCGCGATCCGGGCGGGCGAATACGTGATTCGTCTCACTGGGAAGTCCAGATGATGGTACAAGGTGGACGGAATCCGTCCGCCGATGGCACATTCGATACATGTCCCGCGCCGGAATCGCCCTTGTAGCTCGACGTCACGTCGACCTCAAGCGCGTGTCCAGCGCCGTCTGTTGCATGCCGACGCTCTAGAGCTCGCCACCCGGCGAAAGCCAGTCAGCAGCCTCCGGACCCGCATCTCCGGAAGGCATCGCGGGTGCGCGGCGCGTCGGCCCGGACATCTCGGCTCAAGCCTGTCTCCGGCCCGGTTCGCGGTGCGCCCGAACCTACCCGGAGGGCCGGACCCGTGAACTCCACCGATCATCCACGCCGCGACGGCGGCTCGTCGTCGGACGGCGGCGAGCAGCGCGCGGCCGCGCAGTACTGCCCGTACTGCGGCGACGAGGATCTGCGTCCCGAGCCGTCCGGACCGCGCGCCTGGCACTGCCGTTCGTGCGCCCGGGTCTTCGAGGTCTCCTTCGTCGGGCTCAAGCTCGGAGCGGGCGCATGACCTCGACGCTGACCGAGACGGACCTGCGCGCGCTGGCCGACACCGCGAACGAGATGCTCGCGGACGCGGACGCCGCCGAGGTCGTGGCCTGGGCGCGCGAGGCGTTCGGCGAGGACCTGGTGGTCGCCTCCTCGATGGCCGACACGCACCTGGTGCACCTCGCGCAGGCCGCGGCGCCCGGCATCGACGTGCTGTTCCTGGACACCGGCTACCACTTCGCCGAGACCGTCGGCACCCGCGACGCGGTCGCGCAGGCGTACCAGGTGAACCTGGTCTCGATCACGCCGAAGCAGACCGTCGCCGAGCAGGACGCCGAGTTCGGCCCGAGGCTGCACGACCGGGAGCCGGACCGCTGCTGCGCGCTGCGCAAGGTCGAGCCGCTGGAGCGCGGGCTCAAGCCGTACGCGGCCTGGATCAACGGGATGCGCCGCGAGGAGTCGGCGACCCGCGCGGACATCCGGGTGGTCGACTACGACGCCAAGCGCAACATGGTCAAGATCTCGCCGATCGCGGCCTGGACGCAGGACGAGGTGGACGCGTACGTCGCGGACAACAGCGTCCTGATCAATCCGCTGTTCCTGGACGGCTACACCTCGATCGGCTGCGAGCCGTGCACCCGCCGGCCGCTGCCGGGCGAGGACCCGCGCGCCGGGCGCTGGGCCGGGCTGGCCAAGACCGAGTGCGGGCTGCACACGTGAGCGCGGCCAATGAAGCAGAGCTCTGCGACGCCGAGGGGTCGAGCGTACCGGAGCCGACCGAGGAGACCCGCGTGACCATCCTGACCGACGCGCCGTCACGACTGCGCCAGTCCCACCTCGACGCGCTCGAGTCCGAGGCCGTGCACATCTTCCGGGAGACGGCGGCGCAGTTCGAGCGTCCGGCGCTGCTGTTCTCCGGCGGCAAGGACTCGATCCTGATGCTGCACCTGGCGCTCAAGGCCTTCTGGCCGGCGCCGGTGCCCTTCGGTCTGCTGCACGTGGACACCGGCCACAACTTCCCCGAGGTGCTGGCCTACCGCGACCGGATCGTGCGGCAGCACGACCTGCGCCTCTCCGTCGCGCACGTACAGGACTACATCGACGACGGGCGCCTGCGCGAGCGGCCGGACGGCACCCGCAATCCGCTGCAGACCGTCCCGCTGCTCGACGCGATCGCGGCGGGCAGGCACGACGCGGTGTTCGGCGGCGGCCGCCGCGACGAGGAGAAGGCCCGCGCGAAGGAGCGGGTCTTCTCGCTGCGCGACGAGTTCGGCGGCTGGGACCCGCGCCGTCAGCGTCCCGAACTGTGGCAGCTGTACAACGGACGGCACCGGCCGGGCGAGCACGTGCGCGTCTTCCCGCTGTCCAACTGGACCGAGCTGGACGTGTGGCAGTACGTCGAGCGCGAGGGCATCGAACTGCCGCAGATCTACTTCGCGCACGAGCGCGACGTCTTCAACCGCGGCGGCATGTGGCTGACCGGCGGCGGATGGGGCGGCCCGAAGGACGGCGAGCCGGTCGAGCGGCGCCTGGTGCGCTACCGGACGGTCGGCGACATGTCGTGCACCGGCGCCATCGACTCGGACTCCGTGACGATCGCGCAGGTCATCCGCGAGATCGCCGCCTCCACGCTGACCGAGCGCGGGGCCACGCGCGCCGACGACCGGATGTCCGAGGCCGCCATGGAGGACCGCAAGCGCGAGGGGTACTTCTAAAATGACCGCCCATCAGAACCCCGACGCGGCCGTGGCGGAGCCCGGGACCGCGCTGCTGCGCCTGGCCACCGCCGGATCGGTCGACGACGGCAAGTCCACCCTCGTCGGCCGGCTGCTGCACGACTGCAAGGCCGTGTTCACCGACCAGCTCGACGCGGTCGAGCGCGTCTCGCGCGAGCGCGGGCTGACCGCCGCCGACCTCGCGCTGCTGACCGACGGCCTGCGCGCCGAGCGCGAGCAGGGCATCACGATCGACGTCGCGTACCGGTACTTCGCGACCCCGCGCCGCCGCTTCATCCTCGCCGACACGCCGGGCCACGTGCAGTACACCCGCAACATGGTCACCGGCGCCTCCACGGCGCAGCTCGCGGTCGTGCTCGTGGACGCGCGCAACGGCGTCGTCGAGCAGACGCGCCGGCACGTGGCCGTCACGGCGCTGCTGCGCGTGCCGCACGTGGTGCTGGCCGTGAACAAGATGGACCTGGCCGGCTACGACGAGGGCGTGTTCGCGCCGATCGCCGACGAGTTCACCGCGTACGCCGCGCGCCTGGGCGTGCCCGAGATCACCGCGATCCCGATCAGCGCGCTGGCCGGCGACAACGTGGTCGAGCCGTCCGCGCACATGGACTGGTACGGCGGCCCGACGCTGCTGGAACACCTCGAAGCCGTCGACGTCGAGGAGGACCCGGCCGCGCACCCGGCCCGCTTCCCGGTCCAGTACGTGCTGCGCCCGCAGACGCCGGGCGAGTACCGCGACTACCGCGGCTACGCGGGCCAGCTGGTGTCCGGCGTGCTGCGCCGCGGCGACGAGGTCGTCGTGCTGCCCTCGGGTCAGCGTTCGACGATCGCCGGCATCGACCGGCTCGGCGAGCAGGACGTGGACCTCGCGTTCGCGCCGCAGTCGGTGACGCTGCGCCTGGCCGACGACGTCGACGTCTCACGCGGCGACGTGATCGCGCCGGTGGCCGACCCGCCGCACGTCACGCAGGACGTGGTCGCGACCGTCTGCCACGTCGCGGACCGGCCGCTGCGCAACGGCGACCGGGTACTGCTGCGGCACACGACCAAGACGGTCAAGGCGATCGTGCGCTCGCTCGACCACCGGCTCGACATCGACACGCTGGACGCGGTGGCGAACCCGGAAGCCCTGTCGGTCAACGAGATCGGCCAGGTCACACTGCGGGTCGCCGCGCCGCTGCCGCTGGACGACTACATCGCGGACCGGCGCACCGGCTCGTTCCTGCTGATCGACGAGAGCGACGGCTCGACGCTGGCCGCCGGCATGGTCGGCCCGTCGCCGAACGGCGTGGCGTAGCGGATGCCCGACTTCGTTCTGGCCGGGATATCCGGCGCGATACACCCGAGGGAGACGGGGCGGCTGAGCGGGTGTACCTGCCCGCGCAGCTGCCCGACCGCGCTCTGAGCCGCACCTCGCCTCAGACCGAACCGCGGTCGACGCATATCGAGCCGACGGTCGCTCCACGCGAGCCCGAACACCGCTCAGTCTTCCGCGCCTCTCCCGATCCCAGACGAGGATTCACGTGTCCCCGCTTCGCATCGCCCTCGACCCGCGCCCGCTCACGCGCCGGCGATCCCGCTCCGGCCCGGCCCCGCTCCGCCGCGTCCTGCTCGGCGCCTCGGCCGTGGCCGCCCTGTCCCTGACCGCCGCCTGCGCCACGGCGACCGTGCCCGGCAAGAGCACGCCGGTGGCCGCCGACGGCTCCTCCTCGGCCGGCAGCCCGGCCACCGAGCTGCGGCTCGGCTACTTCGCCAACGTCACGCACACCACGCCGATCGTCGGGGTCGCGAAGAACTACTTCGCGCAGAAGCTCGGCGACACGAAACTCAGTACGCAGATCTTCAACGCCGGCCCGGACGAGATGACCGCGCTGCTCGGCGGCAAGCTCGACGCCGCGTACGTCGGGCCGTCCTCGGCGCTCAACGCCTGGGTCAAGGCGAACGACGGCGGCCTGGTCATCGTCGCGGGCGCCGAGAACGCCGGCGCCGAACTGGTGGTCGGCCCGAACATCAAGAGCCCGGCGGACCTGAAGGGCAAGTCGATCGCCAGCCCGCAGCTGGGCAACACGCAGGACGTGGCGCTGCGGTACTGGCTCAAGCAGCAGGGTTACGCGACCACCCAGCAGGGCGGCGGCGACGTGCAGATCACCCCGACCGCCAACGCCACCTCGCTGGCGCTGTTCGAGGCCGGGAAGATCGACGGCGCGTGGGTGCCCGAGCCCTGGGCCTCGCGGCTGGTGGTCGAGGGCAAGGGCCACGTGCTGGTGGACGAGAAGTCGCTGTGGCCGGGCGGGAACTTCGCCACGACGAACCTGGTGGTGGCCACCTCCTTCCTGCAGGCGCACCCGCAGACCGTCAAGGCCCTGATCGAGGGTCAGCTGGCGGCCAACGCCTGGGTGTCGGCGAACCCGGCCGACGCGTCGGCGCTGGTCAACTCGACCATCAAGACGCTGACCGGCAAGGCGCTGAAGGACCCGGTGATCACCCGGGCGTGGTCCGAGGAGTCGGTCACCGACGACCCCGAGGCCTCCTCGCTGCAGACCAGCCTGGACCACGCGGTCTCCGACGGGCTGCTCAAGAAGACCCCGCTCAACGGGATCTACGACCTCAGCCTGCTCAACCAGGCGCTGACCGCGGCCGGACGGCCGTCCGTGTCGGCCGCCGGGCTCGGCCCGCAGTAATCGACCACCGCGGACCGGCGCCCGGTAACGCAGAGCACGCAGTCCGTCCGTGCCGCCGCCCGGCGGGCAGGCCCAGGAGAGGAACACCGAGATGACCGTGACGATGGACAAGGCGCCGGCGCGCACCGTGCCGGCCGAGGCCGCGGTGCGGCTGTCCGGCGTGACCAAGCGCTTCGGCAAGGACTCCGGGGCGCCGGTCCTGGACGGGATCGACCTGGCGGTCGCGCCCGGCGAGTTCGTCTGCCTGCTGGGGGCGTCGGGCTGCGGCAAGTCCACGCTGCTCAACCTGATCGCCGGCCTTGACCCGGTCAGCTCCGGCAGCATCGAGCTGCCCGGGGGCCACGCGGCGCTGATGTTCCAGGAGGCGGCGCTGTTCCCGTGGCTGACGGCGTCGGGCAACGTGGAGTTGGCGTTGCGGCTGCGCGGCGTCGGCCGGGCCGAGCGGCGGGCCGAGGCCGAGCGGCTGCTGCGGCTGGTGCGGCTGGAGGGTGCGGCGCACAAGCGGGTGCACGAGCTGTCCGGCGGCATGCGCCAGCGCGTGGCGCTGGCCCGCGCGTTCGCGCAGCAGGCCGGCGTGCTGCTGATGGACGAGCCGTTCGCCGCGCTCGACGCGATCACCCGCGACGTGCTGCACGGCGAGTTGTCCGCGCTGTGGCAGGAGACCGGCGTGACAGTGCTCTTCGTCACGCATAACGTGCGCGAGGCGGCGCGGCTGGGCCAGCGGGTGATCCTGCTCTCCTCGCGGCCCGGCCGGATCGCGCGCGAGTGGCGGGTGGACATCCCGCAGCCGCGCCGGATCGAGGACGCGGCCGTGGCCGAACTGGCCCGTGAGATCACCGACGAACTGCACAAGGAGATCAGCCGCCATGCCTGACGAGACGGCGACGAGCGAGGCGGCGCACGACGCGCACGACACGGTCAGCACGGCCGGCGCGGTCGGCGGCATCGCGACCCTCGCGAAACTGGAAGCGGGCCTGGACGCGCTCGACACGGCGGCCGCGACGTCCCGGCGTCCGTGGTGGCGCGCCGTGCTCGGCAGGGCGCTGCCGCCGCTCGTCGCGCTGGCCGTCATCTTCCTGATCTGGGACGTCCTGGTCTGGGCGCACGTGCACTCCGGCGCGATCCAGCTGCCCGGCCCCGGCGACGTGTGGAACGCGCTGCGCTCGGAGTGGGGCAGCAGCCAGATCGGGCTGGCGATCTGGGACTCGGTGTACCGGGCGGTGATCGGCTTCGCCGCCTCGCTGGTGGTCGGCACGCTGATCGGCCTGGCGGTCGCACGCGTCAAGCCGCTGCGTTCCGCGGTCGCGCCGCTGCTGTCCGGGTTGCAGAACCTGCCTTCGGTGGCGTGGGTGCCGATCGGCATCATCTGGTTCGGCCTGACCTCGGCGACCATCTACACCGTGGTGCTGCTCGGCGCGGTCCCGTCCATCGCGGTCGGCCTGATCGACGGGCTGGACCGGGTGCCGCCGATCTACCTGCGCGTCGGACGCAACCTCGGCGCGCGCGGGCTGGACTCGGTGCGGTTCGTGCTGATCCCGGCGGCGCTGCCCGGCTACGTGTCCGGCATGAAGCAGGGCTGGGCCTTCGCCTGGCGCTCGCTGATGGCCGCGGAGCTGATCGCGATCTCGCCCCAGCTGGGTCCGGGCATCGGCCAGGTGATGAAGTTCGCCCAGGACAACCTGGACCTGCCGCTTGCCCTGGGCTCCATCATCATCATCCTGGCGATCGGCATCGGCATCAACCAGTTGTTCTTCGCCCCGTTGGAACGCCGGCTGCTGCGCACCCGTGGACTGAACCGCGCGTAAGAATAGTTGTTCCAAGCGGGACTGCCCCACGGACCGTCCGCAGTCGAGAAAGCAAGGAAGCGCATCATGACCACCTCCGCCCTGCTGGCCGTCGGACACGGCTCGCGCGACCCGCGGCACGCCGCGTCGTTGCACGGCCTGCTCGACGCGGTCCGGTTCGCGCGGCCGGGTCTGCGCGCGCAGCCGGCGTTCCTCGACCTGTCCGGGCCGGACGTGACCACGGCGCTGGCCCGGCTCGCGGCGTCAGGTGCCCGGCACGTGACGGTCGTGCCGCTGTTCCTGCGCCACGGCTACCACGTGCGGCACGACATCCCGGCCGTCACCGCGCAGGCGCTGCGTTCGCTGGGGCCGCGGCGCGCCCCGGCACTCACCGTCGCGCGGCAGTTGGGGCCGGACGCTCTGGTGGACGCGGCGCTGGACCGGCGGCTGCGTGAACAGGGCCTCGATGCGCAGGATCCGCAACTGCGGATCCTGCGGATTTCGGCGACCACCGCCCCGGCGGCCGGCCTGATCGCGCGCGAGGTGCTGTGCGCGCGCGGCGTGCAGCAGGTCGCGGTCGCGTCGTTCTTCCTGGCCCCCGGACTGTTGCACGACCGGGTGTTCGCCGACGCGCTGGCCGCCGGCGTGCCGGTCACTGCTCCGCTGGTCACGCCGCACGACGAGCCGCCGGCCGAGCTGGTCCGGCTGATCCTGGACCGCTTCACGGCCGGCGCATCAGCCGGCGTTTCCATACGTGACGGCGCGGGGACAGCCGATCCCCGCGCGGCGCTCGCCGCGGCGTGATCGGCGCCGCTCCGCACGACAGCCGAGTCAGCTGGCGAGCACCCGCTTGCGCTCGACCTGCACGTCGAAGTCACCGGGCGGGTACGCCGGGTCGATCCGCTCCAGCGCCTCGATCAGCAGCCGGGTGATCGCGTAGTTGCGGTACCACTTGTGGTCGGCCGGGATCACGTACCAGGGCGCGGCCTCGGTGGAGCACTTCTCCAAAGCCAGCCTGTACGCCTCCTGATACTGCGGCCACAGCGCCCGCTCGTCCACGTCGCCGGAGTTGTACTTCCACAGTTTCCGCGGGTCGTCGAGCCGGGCCAGCAGCCGCTCGCGCTGCTCGTCGGGCGAGATGTGCAGGAAGCACTTGACCAGGACCGCGCCGTCCGCGGCCAGGTTCTGCTCGAACTTGTTGATCAGCTGGTAGCGCTTGCCGATCACCATCGGCAGGGCCAGCTTGCGCACCCGCGCGATCAGCACGTCCTCGTACTGCGAGCGGTCGAAGACGCCGATTTCGCCGGCCTGTGGCAGCGCGTTGCGGATGCGCCACAGGAAGTCGTGCGCGCGCTCCTCGTCGGTCGGCGCCTTGAACGCCCGCAGCCGGGTGCCGTTCGGGTCGAGCAGGCCGGCCACGTGACGGACCGTGCCGCCCTTGCCTGAGGTGTCCATGCCCTGCAAGAGCAGCAGAACCCTGCGGTTGCTGTCCCCGCCGCGGGCCGCCGCGAACAACCGTTCCTGCAGCTCGGCGAGCCGTTCGGCGAGCGCGGGCAGCTCCGCCTCGGTCTTCTCGCGCGAGGAGACGCCGGGCGTGGCCGCGGTGTCGATCGCGGCGAGGTCCACGGGCGCGGCGGGCGCGCGCAGCAGTTCGCTCAGCGGCGGACCGGACTGCGGCTCGGACGAGAGGCCGGGCGCCTTCTTCTCGTCGGCCGGCTTCTTGCTGTCAGACTTCGGCTGCCCCTTGCCGACGGAGCGCTCGTACTCCTCGGCGACGATCTGCGACGCGACCTGCTCGACAAGCTGCTGCGCGCCCTTCGGCCGCCGCGACTTCTCGGCCGCGTCACTGTTCGGCTGGTCCGGCCGCCCCTTGCCCGGCCGCTGCGACTTCGGCGCCTTCCCGGCCCTGGCCCGCGGCTCGTCGCCTTTCTTGACGGACCGCTTGTCCTTGCCCTTGCCCTTGTCGGCCTTGCCGCCCGGCTTCGCCACGTGAACACCCCTCGATCAGACGCACATCCATCGTCCGGCGCGATTCTTCCACGTCAGCACAGGAAGTGCACTATCGCGGCAAGCCGGTGTTTACCTGCCGTACATGTTGGATTCGCCGCGAATTAATGATGTTCCGAGCGGCCACGATCGCCGTCGGCGGTGAGCAGCCCGGTTCCCTGAGTCGCCAGCGAAATGAGTCGCGAGGTCGCGCGCAGATACTTCTTGCGATAGCCGCCGGCCAGCAACTCCGGCGCGAACAGCCGGTCAACCGGCGCGCCGGAGACCAGGACCGGGATCGAGCGGTCATACAGCCGGTCGACCAGCACCACGAGCCGCAGCGCCGCGTTCTGGTCGTCGACCGGGTGCACGCCGCGAAGCACCAGATGGCCTACTGCGTCGAGCAGCGCGCCGTACTTGCTCGGGTGCAGGGTGCCGAGATGGTCGACGAGGTCGTCGAAGCCGTCCGTTACGCAGCCGGCGGCGCCGCTCGCGACGTGAACGTCCAGCTCGGCACGGGTCGCCGGACGCGGCGCGGCCGCCGCCTCGCGGCGGCGGTAGTCGCGCCCGTCGATGCGCAGCGTGGTGAACCGCGCGGCCAGGCCCTGGATCTCGCGTAGGAAGTCGGCCGCGGCGAACCGCCCCTCGCCGAGCCGGTCGGGCAGTGTGTTCGAGGTGGCGGCCAGGCGCACCCCGGCCTCGGCCAGCTTCGCCAGCAGCGTGCTGACCAGCACGGTGTCGCCGGGATCATCGAGTTCGAACTCGTCGATGCACACCAGTTGGCGGGTGGCCAGCCGTGCCACGGCCCCGGCGAAGCCGACCGCGCCGACCAGGTTGGTGTACTCGACGAAGGTGCCGTACGCCTTCTGGCCCTCGGTCGCGTGCCACAGCGAGGCCAGCAGGTGCGTCTTGCCGACGCCGTAGCCACCGTCGAGGTAGACCCCTGATGTACTCGGCGCGGCCTTGGCGCGGCGCAGCAGGCCCTTGCCGGGGAAACCGCGACCGCGCCCGTCCTCGGCCGAGGGAGTCGCGCGGGCGACGAGCAGGTCGCGCGCGGCGCTCTGCGACGGCTCGGCGGGGTCGGGCACGTACGTGGCGAACCGCGCGGACGCGAAGCGCGGCGGCGGCACCAGCTGCGCCAACAGCCGCTCGGGCGAGACGGCCGGGACGCGGCCGGCCAGGTGCGCGGGTGTGTCAGCAGCCTGCGATCCACGGTCCGCTTCAGAGCTCACCTTCACTGATCGAGCGTAAGCGGGCCCTCGTGCGCGAACGGCCCGGGCGGGGCGTGACCTCGGTCTCGCCCCGCCCGGTTTGCGCAGGTCAGCACATGTCTGTGAGTAAGGTCACGAGACGTTCAGTGTGCTGTCGTCGAGTACGAAGGAGGTCTGGAGGGAGACGTCCTCGGTGCCGGTGAACTTCAGTGTCACGGTCTGGCCGGCGTAGGCGGCCAGGTTGAAGCTGTGCGGGGTGTAGCTGGTGTTGTGGTTGAGGTTGGAGTAGGTGGCCAGGGTGGTGAGTACGGTGCCGGAGGTGTTGAGGACTTGGACGCGCAGTTTGTCGTAGGCCGTGCTGGTGGTGGTTTCTGAGGTGTCGATGTGCAGGTAGAAGGTGAGGTTGGCGCTGGTGCAGCCGGCGGGGATGGAGAGGGTTTGGGCGGAGCTGTCGGTGTGGGTGGTGCCGTAGCCGTCCATCCACGCGTCCCAGCTGCCGCCGTGTGCCGGTTCCGAGGAGCTGTTGTTCAGGACGCCGGAGGACAGGGTCCAGGGGCTGGCCGCGCCGGTCTCGAAGCCGGGGTTGCCGATCAGCTGCGCCGCGGTGCAACCGCCACCGCCGCCGCCCGAGACGTTCCAGGTGAAGGACGCGGAGCCGGAGGAGCCCGTAGTGTCGGTCGCCCTCACCGAGGGGGTGAAGGTGCCGGCTGTGCTCGGGGTGCCGGAGATCAGGCCGGAGGAGCTGATCGACAGGCCGCTGGGCAGGCCGCTCGCGCTGTAGGTCAGGCTCTGGCCCGAAGCCGAGTCAGAAGCGTGAATCTGCAGCGAGACCGCGGTGCCGACCGTCGCGCTCTGCGAACCCGGGCTGGAGACGGTCACGGTGTTGCCACCGGTGCCGCCGCCGGTGCCGCCGAAGGCGACGATGCCATTCGGCGTGCCCAGACCGGTCGGGCCGTCATAACCGACCTCGGCCGTGCACAGGTACGCCGGGCTGCACGACGCGGTCGAACCGCTGGTCACGTCGTACAGGTTGCCGGTGTGCGCATAGGGCAGCGAGGCCGGGTAGGAACCCGAGGCCGGAGTGCCGGCCAGCGCGTAAACCGCCGCGATCAGCGGGGACGCGACCGAGGTGCCGCCGTAGACGTTCCAGCCGCCTTCGTTGTTGTAGGTGTCGTACACGGCAACGCCGGTCGCCGGGTCGGCCACCGCCGAGACGTCGGACACGGTGCGCTTCGAGCACCCGGTGTCGGTCTGCCAGGTCGGCTTCGCGTCGTCGGCCGAGCAGCCCGAGCCCGCTCCCTCGGTGGAAGAGGTGTTCCAGACCGACTCGGTCCAGCCGCGCGAGTTCGAGGCCGTGGACAGGCGGGTACCGCCGACCGAGGTCACGTAGCGCGAGGCCGCCGGGTACTCGACGCCGTAGCCGCTGTCGCCGGAGGAGACGGTGACCACGACGCCCGGGTGGTTGTAGTACGACGAGTCGTAGCTGGAGTCCGAGGAGGACTCCGAGCCGCCGTAGCTGTTGGACACGAACTTCGCGCCCTGCGTCACGGCCTGGTTCACCGCGGTGCCCAGGTTGGCCGTGGTCGGGGTGTTCGCCTCGACCAGCAGGATGTGGCAGTTCGGGCA
>JBOHCW010000182.1:0-7963 GCA_050725375.1 Actinocrinis sp.
CGCTCCTGCACGCACAGCTTGCGCAGCAGCGCTATGTGCGCGGGCGGGCCGCCGAACCCGACGCAGCCGATCCGTCCCCACTCGCGGAAGATCGTGCCGAGGCCGACGCGGTCGCCTACCGGCTCACCGACCGCGTCGGCCCCGATGCCCGGGACGGGCGCGTGGGGCGTTCGCGGTTCGCTCACCAGGGGTTCCTCGACAGTCGGCACCTGTGAATACAGACAATGCCAGACGATACCGCGACGTATCTGACTGCTCGACAGGCGAGGTCGTGGTGACGGTGTACTGCCGCTGACAGGCACGAACAGAGCGCCGACCGGTTCAGAAGGCCTCTCAGAGCGGACGGCAACCAGCGGCGCCCTGCGCCAAGTCCGACACCCCGATCCGCGCACCCTCTAATCTGGTGTCGTGAAAAAGCTGATCAACGCGGCCGACTCCGTCGTCGGCGACGCGCTCGAAGGCTTGGCCGCCGCGCACCCGTCGCTGGCCGTGGACCTGGACGTGCGGGTGGTCGCCCGGGCCGAGGGGGCCAGGCCCGGAAAGGTCGGGCTGGTCAGCGGCGGCGGCTCCGGACATGAGCCGCTGCACGCCGGCTTCGTCGGGTACGGGATGCTCGACGCCGCCTGCCCCGGTGAGGTGTTCACCTCTCCGGTGCCCGATCAGCTGCTCGCCGCCGCGCGCGCGGTCGACGGCGGCGCCGGGGTGCTGCAGATCGTGAAGAACTACACCGGTGACGTGCTCAACTTCCAGATGGCCGCCGAGCTGGCCGGCGACGAGGGCATCGAAGTGGCCACCGTCCTGGTCAACGACGACGTGGCGGTGGAGGACTCGCTGTACACGGCCGGACGGCGCGGCACCGGCGCCACCGTGTTCGTCGAGAAGATCGCCGGCGCGCTCGCCGAGCAGGGCGCCGACCTCGCGTCCGTCGCCGCGGTGGCGCGGGAGGTCAACGAGCGCACCCGCTCGTTCGGCATCGCGCTCGGTGCGGCGACCGTGCCCGCCGCGGGCAAGCCCGGCTTCACCCTGGCCGAGGACGAGATCGAGGTCGGCGTGGGCATCCACGGCGAGCCCGGCCGGCGCCGCGGCAGGCTCGCCCCGGCCGCCGACCTGGTGCGCATCGCGCTCGACGCGATCGCCGAGGACCTGCCGCTGACCGGGAACGTGCTGGTCATGGTCAACGGCTTGGGCGGTACGCCGCTGATCGAGCTCTACATCGCGTACCGTGAGGTGCACCGACTGCTGGCCGAGCGCGGCGCCACCGTCGTGCGCAACCTGGTCGGCGACTACATCACGAGCCTGGAGATGCCCGGCTTCTCGCTGACCGTGTGTCAGCTCACCGATCAATTCACCGAACTGTGGGACGCGCCCGTGCAGACGCCCGCGTTGCGGTGGGGGAGATAGACCCGATGAGTCAGAGCCAGAACCCGAGTCGGGGCCGCGGCCCCGTCCCGCTCGACACGGCGTTCTTCGTCGCCTGGATCACCCGGGCCGCCGCGGTGGTCGAAGCCGAGCGCGCCCGCCTGACCGAGCTGGACTCGGCGATCGGCGACGGCGACCACGGCACCAATCTCGACCGCGGGTTCGCGAGCGTGATGCGCGTGCTCGACACCACGGACCCGCGCACGCCGGGCACGGTGCTCGCGCTGACCGGCACGACGCTGATCTCGAAGGTCGGCGGCGCGTCCGGTCCGCTGTACGGCAGCGCGTTCCGCCGCGCGGGCAACGTGTTGTCCGACGTCCCCGAGGTCGACCTGCCGGGCCTCGCCGGCGCACTCGACGCCGCGCTGGCCGCCGTGCGCGAGCTCGGCGCCGCGCGCGACGGCGACAAGACCATGATCGACGCGCTCGCCCCGGCCGTATCAGCCCTCAGCGACGCAGCGGCGGAGGACGCGCCGCTGCTCGACGCGTTGGACGCGATGGTAGCGGCGGCCGAGCAGGGCGCCGAGGCGACGATCGCGATGCAGGCCTCGAAGGGCCGCGCGAGCTATCTCGGCCCGCGCAGCATCGGACACCAGGACCCCGGCGCCGCGTCCACGGTGCTGATTCTCACCGCGCTGCGGGACACCGCCGCGCAGGCCGCCGCGTCGGGGGCGGACGGTGAGTGATCTCGCCGAGGCGGCCGAGGCCGTGCCGCGCAAACCGGTGGGTCTGGTCCTGGTGTCGCACAGCGCGCTGCTCGCCGAGGGCGCGGCGCAGCTCGCTCGCGAGCTGGCCGGCGGCGAGGTTCCGATCGAGCCGGCCGGAGGCGTGCCCGAGGGCGGGCTGGGCACCAGCATCGAACTGATCGAGCGCGCCGTGCGCGCGGCCGACCGAGGTTCCGGCGTGGTGATCCTCGCCGATCTCGGCAGCGCCGTGCTCACGGTCAAGTTGATGCTCGACGACGCCGACGACCTGCCCGAACCGGTGCTGCTGGCGGACGCGCCGTTCGTCGAGGGCACGGTGTCGGCCGTGGTCACCGCGTCCTCGGGCGCCGACGCACAGTCGGTGCTGGCCGCGGCCGAGGACGCAAGACACTTCCACAAAGTCTGACTTCCACAGAGTCCGGCCACTACAAAGTCTGACTGTCCGAAGTCCGAATCCCGGCGCGCTCTGACCCCGCGCCCAGCGGCGGGTCAGAGCGTGGCATGCTGGCCCCGTGACCGTGAACGTCGTCCTCGAACCCGCCGCCAACCGCCCCGACCTGTTGGCCGCGCCGACCGCGAAGACGCTGGCCTACCTCGCCGACGTGCTGCCGCTCGACCGGATCGAGGTTGGCGCGATCGATCCCGCGCTGGCCGACACGGCGGCGTTCTGCGCCGAGTACGGTGTCGGTCTGGCGGAATCAGCCAACTGCGTCATCGTCGCGGCCAAGCGCGCGGGTCAGACCACGTACGCGGCGTGCATGGTCCTCGCGACGACGCGCGCGGACGTCAACGGCCTGGCGCGCCGCCACCTCGGCGCCCGCAAGATCTCGTTCGCGCCGATGGACGACGCCGTCACGCTCACCGGCATGGAGTACGGCGGCATCACCCCGGTGGGCCTGCCCAGTGACTGGCCGATCCTTATTGACGAGGCCGTCGCCGCCGCCCCGCGCGTCGTGGTCGGTTCAGGCGTGCGCGGCTCGAAGCTGTGGCTGCCAGGCGAGGCGCTGACGATGCTGCCGAACGCGGAGGTTCTGCCCGGCCTGGGCACCCCGGTGGCCGCCGCGTAAGCGCAATCGCAGGCGCAAGCGCATTCGCAACCATCAGCGTAATCGTGAGTGTGAGCTGACAGAACGCAAGATCACGTTACGCGTGCCGAGAGCTTCGTGGTGGCGGCCGGGTGGGTGGTCGTCTAAAAGCGCGGCGACGGCGCAGGCCGACGAACGGCAGCCACGCGGGCCGCTGCGGGTCGCGAGGTGTGACCCGTTGTCCGTATCAAACGGACAACCGGCCTCAGCCGAGGTGCGTGTAGCTGGCCTGTCCGTTTGAAGTGGACACAAGACCCGGCCAGGCATCGGTACGACGGCATCGCGGGCGCTGAGCTTCGGCGACGTGGCGGCGGCGATCGTCACGGTGGTTTGGCACGGGTGCGCTGCCGTGGCACGCATGGTCATGTTTCCAGTTGTCCGTTTCAAGTGGACACAGACCTATAACCCTGGATATCTGCCGGTTCGATTGCGCAGGGATGGGGTGGCTTGAGTCGCACTGGATCGTCATCGGCTGGCACCTCGGCCCAGGATCTTGTCTTTTCTGCCTGTCCTTCTGAAGTGGACACAGGGATTTGATACAGGGAGTTGACATAGGTGGACAGGTTAGATGGAGTCGTCGGCTGGCGTCCTGGTCGGGTGCGTGTCGTCGGCCTGTCCGTTTCAAACGGACACAGGGTACTGATATGTGGAGCAGGTCAAACCGGATAGTAGTGACGCCGGGTAGCTCAATCGTGGGCGCATTGGCTCGGCGGCCTCAGTCGCGTCGCGGTATCGGGGCGCTATGTCTCGGCGACTCGGCGGCGCAGTTGCGGTGCCGTCGGCGGTGGGATCGCGGGCGTGGCGGTCACGGGCACGTGGGCGTTGTTCGGGCTGTCCGTTTTATGCGGACACAGAGTCCTTACATCAGTAGAGCCACACCGGACCGCACAGGAAGCGCGACGGCGTGAGCTGACCGGTGCGTCAGTGCGGCGGCGGCCGATGCCAATTTTTACAGCTACGCCGACGACGGCACGTGCGGCGAACGTGTCTTCGCTGCGCTTTTCAATGTCGACGAGCTTGTCGGCGAGATTGCCGGCGACTCCGAGAGCCTCGACGACAGCGCGCGTTGCTTCGTTGATCGGGTCGGACAGGGAGATCGTGACGGTGTCGCTGTCCTATGTCTCGTGTGGGGTCCGGCAAACGGACGGGGTCAAGCTGTTCACCGGACTAGGGTCGCCGTATGGCCCAACTGCCCGAAGTCCCCGAACTGGTCGCGCCTACGACCCACCTTCACGCAGCCTGGCTTGAGGCACACGATGACTGGGGACCGGGCCTTCACGAGGACGGCTTCGGGCTCGATCCGTCCGACGACGTGTCCACGTCCGAAGGGTTCGCCGCGTGGGTGGCGCTGCTGGCCGCCGAATCCGACCCGGCGAAGCTCGCGCAGAGCGGCGCGCGCGGGTGCACGTATCGATGGATCGTTTCCGGAGACGCCGTGCTGGGCGGCATCGCGCTGCGCCATGGGAACAAGGGCGTCGTCCAACGATTGGGCCATATCGGCTACGGCATTCGACCTACAGCGCGGCGTCGGGGGCTGGCAACGTGGGCGCTTGGCGAGATGCTCAAGGAGGCGCGGGCACTCGGTATGGACCGAGTGCTAATCGTCTGCGAGGCCGACAACATCGCCTCGGCGAAGACGGCCGAGCGGCACGGAGGCGTCCTCGAAGGCGAACAGGACACCGAAGACGGGCCTGTGCGGCGCTACTGGATTCATGTCTAGATCAACCAATATCGGCTAGATTAACCAATGCGGGTTCGGATCATCTGACCGGCGAGCGGAGTTGCAATGGAGCAGCCTCCCCTGGCGAACACGATCACGCTCGGCGTGCTCGACTTCGAGCGTGAGCGAACGTTCTACCGCGATCTCGGCTGGCCGCAAGTCCTCGGCGGCGACGGCTTCGCGGTCTTCGAACTGCGCGGCGCGGTACTGGCCCTGTTCGCGCAGTACGACCTGGCGCGTGACGCCCGAGCGCACGCCGAGACGACGCGTAAGGGCATCCGGTCCGCAGTCATCATCACCGTGGACGGACCAGACGAAGTCGACGAATTGGCCCGCGTCGCCGAGCAGGCCGGCGGAATGCTGACGAAGGCGCCTACGGCCGCAGAGTTCTTCGAGGGCCGCAGCGCCTACTTCGCCGACCCCGAGGGCAACTACTGGGAGATCGCCTGGGCGCCGGCGGACAACCCGGTCGTCGCGGCAGCGCGGCGGGCCGCCGGGCTGGCGGCCTCAGCGTGACGGTGATAGGTGGGCACGGCGCCCGGCTCTAGGTCCGACTCTGGGTTCGAGCAGGACGAGCAGGGCGATCGACAGCGCGTTGACTACGCCCGCGGCGGAAAGGACGACATCCGAGGTGAGACTCGTATCCGCGCTCTGACTGTAGAAGATGAAGAATATGGGTACGGCCTGCCCTGTGGTTCCTGCGAGCGCCCAGACCATCCACAGTGCCGCGCGACCGCAACGGCCGAGCCTTGATTGGTAGGCGCCAGTGGTGACCGATGCGTAGGCAGCCCGCATCGCGAACCAGCAGGACGTGCCCGGGACCAGGAGCATGCCGCCGATTTCCACGGCATTGCCAGCGGGCCAGCCACCATCGGAACGTGCCGGGGTTCCGGGTTGTGGCGCGAGCCTCAGCGCACTGAAACGCGCGAGCCAGCGCGCGACGCAGATTCCGGCGATGGATGCCGTGAAGGGCCACATGAACGCGCTGGGGACGGCCACGTGCTCAACGCCTTCGCCCCAGAGCGTCCACCATGCGATGTAGCTGAACGCAGCAAGCGCGAGACATACGCCCACGCGTCCAGGTGGTTTGCGGGGCCGTGGCTCGCGCATCAGGTATTCGAGCATGGACACCTCTGGCTCCTTGAGCGCGGCAGGCCTGATCGGACGAGACTCAGTATCCGCGGGGCGCTGCCTTACCTCAGGGCGGGGATGACCTCTTCACCGTACGACCACAACGTCTGCTCGGGCTGATCGTGCATCAGGTACAGCGCGAACTGGTTCACGCCCAGGTCCGCCAGTTCCCTCAGCCTCTCGACGTGCCTGCTCGCAGGGCCGAGCAGGCAGAACCGGTCCACGATCTCGTCGGGGACGAAATCGGTGGACGGATTGTCTGCCCGGCCGTGGTGCGAATAGTCGTAGCCGTCGCGGCCCTTGATGTAGTCCGTCAGCGCGCGGGGGGCCGGGCCGTCGGCGCCGTATCTGGCCACGAGGTCGGCCACGTGGTTGCCGACCATGCCGCCGAACCACCGCGTCTGGTCCCTCGCGTGCTGTAAGTCCTCGCCGACGTACGCGGGAGCCGAGACGCAGATCGTGATGCAGTCCGGGTCGCGGCCCGCCTGCTTGGCCGCCTCGCGCACGGCGCCGATGGTCCAGCGCGCGATGTCCGGATCGGCGCACTGCAGCACGTAGCCGTCGGCCTGCTCGCCGACCAGCTTCAGGGCCTTCGGCCCGTACGCCGCCATCCACATCGGCAGCCGGCCGCGCTTGACCCACGGGATGCGGACCATCGTGCCGTTGAGCTCCGTCTCCCTTCCCTCGGCCAGATCCTTGACCGCCCGCATGCACGCCGAGACCGCCGCCAGGCTCTCCGGCTTGCGGCCGATCACTCTGAGCGCCGAGTCGCCGCGGCCCATCGCGCAGACCGTCCGGTTGCCGTACATGTCGTTCAGCGTCGCGAACAGCGACGCCAGGACCGACCAGTCGCGGGTGCCCGGATTGGTCACCAGCGGGCCGACCCGCAGCTTCTCGGTGGCGGCCAGGATCCGCGAGTAGATCACGAACGGCTCCTGCCACAGCACCGTCGAGTCGAAGGTCCAGCCGTAGCCGAAGCCGAGCTGCTCGGCCTGCCGCATCGTGTCGATCAGCCGGGTCGCGGGCGGATCGGTCTGCAGGACGACGCCGAAGTCCATGTCGGTGCCTTGCCTTTCGAACGGACGGCGGTGGGCGGGCGGGTCGTGAACCGGGGACGCGGTGACAGTGCGTCAGAGCAGGTACTGCGACAGGCCTCTGGCGAGGAACCTCCCGTGGCCCGGCCGGCCGTGGAACGCGCCGTCGCGGATCACCGCCGCCCCGCGTGACAGGACGGTCTCGACCCTGCCGGTCAGCTCGAAGCCCTCATACGCCGAATAGTCCACGTTCATGTGGTGCGTATCGGCGCTGATCGTCTGGCGCGCGTGCGGGTCGTAGACGACCACGTCCGCGTCCGCGCCGGGGGCGATCACGCCCTTGCGGCCGTAGAGGCCGAACATCCGCGCCGGGCTGGTCGAGGTCAGCTCCACCCAGCGCTCCAGGCTGATCCGGCCCGCCGCCACGCCCTGGAAGACCAGGTCCATCCGGTGCTCGACGCCCGGCATGCCGTTGGGGATCTTGGAGAAGTCGCCGCGGCCCAGCTCCTTCTGGTCCTTGAAGCAGAATGGGCAGTGGTCCGTGGACACCACGGCCAGGTCGTTGGTGCGCAGGCCCTTCCACAGCTGGTCGATGTGCTCGCGCGGGCGCAGCGGCGGCGAGGCCACGTACTTCGCGCCCTCGAAGTCGGGCTTGGCCAGGTCGTCCAGCGCCAGGTACAGGTACTGCGGACAGGTCTCGGCGAACACGTTCTGGCCCCGGTCGCGCGCCTCCACCACCGCGTCAAGGGCCTGCGACGCCGTGAGGTGCACGACGTACAGCGGCGCGCCGGTGACCCACGCCAACTGGATGGCGCGGCTGGTCGCCTCGCCCTCCAGCTCCGGCGGACGGGTCAGGCCGTGGTACACCGG
>JBOHCW010000183.1:0-5661 GCA_050725375.1 Actinocrinis sp.
ACACCCGCCGGCGCCCCAGCAGGTCCGCGGCCCGCCCGCCGAGCAGCAGCAGCCCGCCGAACGTGAGCCCGTCCGCGGTCACCACCCACTGCAGGCCGGACGCGGAAAAGTGCAGGTCGCTGCCGATGGTCGGCAGCGCGATATTCACGATCGACAGGTCCACGATCGTCATGAAGTAGGCGAGGGCCAGGACCGTGAAGGCCCGCCATCGGTGGATGGTTGTCACGAATACTCCCGAGTCAAGAGACTGCGTATATAGCGGTCACTTGTGTGACGTACCGGGATGCATCCATTCATCGCTCTGGCCCGAAACCGTCTCGCGGCGCCCTGATCGCGCCCTTATCGCTCCTTAGCCCGAGACATCGCACTGAGCACCAACGGCTCGCGGCCCGGATTGCGCAACCGCGCCAGCGGCAAACCGGTGAAAGTGAGCACCGAGCCCGCCTCGAACCGCGCGCGTGCGCCGCTGGAGCACTCGACCTCCAACTCGCCGCGCTCGACCACCACGAGCGCGTCCGCCCAGTCCGCCGACCGGAAGTCGACCGCGTCGAGCGGCAGCAGCGTCAGCGTCCGCAGACGAAAGTCGTCCGGACAGGCCGCGCCGACGAACGAGAGCCCCGCGCCGAACGGGCAGCCCGGCTCCCGCGGCTCGTCCATCACGAGAACGCGCCGAAAGCGGCGCCCGGCGCAGTGTTCACGGCAACACCGGCGACAGGCCGAAGGACTCGAACAACTCCGGCTGCTGAAAGATCGCCAGCTCCGTGATCGCGCCGCCCTCGACCTGCAGGACTGCGAGCGCGAACGCCTCGTGCACCGCGTCACCGGGAGCCCGCCAGTACAGCGCGAACGCCACCTGCCGGTTCGCGCCGGTCGGCACCAGCCGCCAATCCGGGCCCATCGACCCGAACACGTGCTCGCGCAGGAACACCCCGATCGCGTCCCGCCCGGAGAACCACGTCGGTCGCGGCGGCATCACAAGCCGCGCGTCCGACCTCAGCAGACCGACCAGCGCCGTCGTGTCCGACCGTTCCCACGCCGCGATCAGCCGGTGTAGCAACGCCTTCTCGGTCGCGCTCGACTGAGACGTCCACTCACCGCGCCCCGGCAGGTACTCGGCCAACGTCCCGTGCGCTCGCTGCAGTGCGCTGTTCACGGCGGCCTGCGACATCTGCAAGGCGCCCGCGGTCTCCTTCGCCGACCAGTCGAGCACGTCACGCAGGATCAGCACCGCCCGCTGCCGCGCCGGCAACCGTTGAATCGCGGCCAAGAACGCCAGCTCGATGGTCTCCTTCGCGGTCACCACCGCCTCAGGCTCGGCCGAGGCCGGTGCGGGCACGTCCAACATCCGATCCGGATAGGGCTGCAACCACGGCACATCAACGGGCTTCCCCGGCTCAGAGCGCGGATCCGCTGGAGCGGCTACCTCCGTCGGCCACGTACGCGCCTTTCGACGACGTAGGGCATCGAGGCACGCGTGCGTCGCGATCCCGTAGAGCCATGCACGGAACGGAGCGTGCGACGCGTAGCTGTCCAGCCGTGCCCACGCACGCAGGTAGGTCTCCTGCACCGCATCCTCGGCGTCCTCGACCGACCCGAGCATGCGATAACAGTGAACGTGCAGCTCACGGCGGTAAGGCCCGGCAAGCTGCGCGAACGCCGCACCGTCGCCCGCCCGTGCCGCCTCCACCAAGGGTTCGCCCATACAAGATAAGACGCGCGGAGGCACACGAATTCATCGCACCGGGCAAAGACCCTGGTCGCGGCGTGGACGCGAGTGCGGGCGGCGCCGTCACGGCCACCGCCCGCACTCGTCAGGGCCTCTTTCGGAACATCAGCCCTCATCTACCCATCTATCGCATCGTCGCCCACTCGGTGCCGGGCGCCGTCAGCGGCCGAGCTGGCCCGCGGGCTCGCTCTCCTCGGGCTCGCCCGACAGATCGGGCTGCTCGGCGTGACCGGTCGCGGCGTCGGCGTGACCCGGCCACCACGCGGCGTGCCCTATCAGCGCCGTGAGCGCGGGCGTGAAGAACATCGCCATGACGAACGCCGCCATCGCGATGCCCGCCGAGATCGCGAAGCCCATCTGGCTCAGCGTGGACTGGCCCGCGAGCATCAGCGACGCGAACGAGCCGGCCAGGATCAGGCCGGCCGCGCCGATGGTCGGCCCGCCGTACCTGACCGCCTCGGCAGCCGCCGCCCGTGGCGAGCGGCCGGCGCGGGCCTCCTCGCGCAGCCGGGTGATCATCAGGATGTTGTAGTCGGTGCCCAGCGCGACCACGAACATGTACATGATCACCGGCAGCATGAAGATCAGGCCCTTGCTGCCGCCCGAGTTCTGGAACAGCAGCACCGTCGCGCCCAGCGTCGCGCCGAACCCGAGGCCCACGCTGGCCATCAGGTACAGCGGTGCGACCACCGAGCGCAGCACCAGGCCCAGGATGATCATGATCAGGATCGCGGCGACCGGGAAGACCACCGCGTAGTCGTGGTCGACCGCGGACTGGATGTCCACGTAGATCGCCGTGATGCCGCCGACCAGCGCGCTGGTGCCCGCCGGAGCGTCCTTGTGCGCGGCGTCGCGCAGGGGGCCCTTCAGCGTGTTCATCGCGTCCGACGACGCCGGGTTCGCGGTCAGCGTGACCTGGTACGCGGCCACCGTCCCGCCCTGGTTCGGCAGCGCCGCCGTCACCGAGCCGACGCCGGGCACCGCGGCCAGCTGCGCGCGGTACGACGACAGCTGATCGGAGGTGAGCGGCGTGTTGCCGTCCGACTTCAGGTACACCTGCGTCGGCTGGGTCGCGCCGGCCGGCTCGCCGCGCAGCAACTGGTCCTGCCACACCGTCGACTCGGCCGTCGAGCTGGACGAGCCGGCCGACAGGTCGAAGGTCGGCCGGAAGCTGAACGCCGCGATCGCCAGCGCCACCATCACGAGTCCGGACACCGCCGCGAACTTGGCCGGGTTGCGGCCCATCGCCGAACCGATCGCCGCGAAGCGCGCCCCGCGCGGCTCGGTCTGCCAGGCCTTCGAGGGCCAGAACACCTTGGTGCCCAGCAGCGCGACGATCGCCGGGATCAGCGTGAGCCCCGCCAGCAGCGTCACGGCCACCGCGATGGCCAGCGACGGGCCGAGCGAACGAAACAGCCCGAGTGTGGAAAGCGCCAGCGCCATGAACGCCACGATCACCGCGCCGGCCGCCGACGCGATCGCCTCGCCGGCCCGCGCCACGGCCACCGCCACGGCCTCGCGCGGAGAGTCCGCGGCGCGCAGCCGTTCCCGGTAGCGGAACAGGAAGAACAGGATGTAGTCGGTGCCCACGCCGAACAGCACCACGATCAGCAGCGAGGTCACCGAACTGTCGGTTTTCAGGTTGAACACGTTGCTGGCCCACGCGATCAGTCCGTTCGCGACCTGCGAGACCAGTCCGATCGTGATGATCGGCAGCAGTGCGATGATCGGACTGCGGAAGATGATCAGCAGCAGGATCAGGATCAGGCCGATGGTGGCGATGCCGATGATCGCGTCGGCCTTGTTCCCGGACTCCTGCGAGTCCAGGTTCTGCGCCGCCTGCCCGGTGATGCCGCCCTTGAGATCAGTCCCCGCGATCGCCGACTGAAGCTGCGTACGCAGCGCCTTCACGGCGTCGGTCTGTGCCTTCTGCTGCGGATCGTTCGACGTCGGCATCTGCACGCCGATGGTCTGGATCAGCTTGTTCGGCGAAGCCTGCCCCACGTCCAGCGCCGTGACGTCCGGCACGTTCGCGGCCTTGAGCTTGTCCCCGAGCTGCTGCACGGCCGACGAGTCGGCGGAGGTGAGCGCGCCCCCGTCGCCGCGCTCCAGCACGATGATCGCCGCCGGCGCCGCGTGCTGCGGGAACGCCGACTGCTGCAGGTCCAGCGCCTGGATCGATTCGTAGTGGCTCGGCAGGAAGCTGGACTCGTCCGCGGTCGAGGCCAGCTTCGGCGCGAGTGAGATCACGGCGATCGCCGCGATGATCCACACCCCGATCACCCGCCACGGATGGTACGCGACCATCCGTCCAAGTCGTGCGAACACGGCAGGTAGTTCCTTCCCCTCGTCCGGCCGGCGCGCGGACCCCTCGAATCCGCGAGCGCGTCGCCCGGCCGTGCACACACCGGGCGCACCCATCTTACTTGTCGCCCGACAAGTAAGTCGGTTATCTTGAGGTCACATCGGATCACACCCCGGTCACGCGCGGTGCCCACCCGCGAGCCGGCGCGACCGCGCCGCGGAAGACCGGCAGACGTCCGGGTGTTTCCCGGGTGACGTCTCCGGTGATAAGGGGCCTGATGACTACTGCCGCGACCGTCGCGACCACCGTGACCATCACGACCGTGCAGCCCGCCGGGCCCGCCGAGCGCGCCGAACGGGAGGACACGCGCGCCCGGATCCTGGCCGAGGCGGTGGAACTGTTCGCGGCCAACGGCTTCGCCTCGACCTCGACGCGGGAACTGGCGGAGCACATGGGCTTCACCACGGCCGCCCTGTACTACCACTTCCGCACCAAGGACGACCTGCTCGCCGCCCTGGTCGAGCCGATCGCCGACCAGATCGCCGCCCTGACCGCGGCGCCGCGCCACCACGGCGACGCCGGCCGCCGCGACCTGCTGGCCGGCTACCTCGACCTGGTCGCGGCCCACCGCCGGGTCATCCGCGTGCTCTACCAGGACCCCGCCGTCGGCCGCAACGAGAAGGTCCGGGCCGTCGCCCGCCAGGGCTACGCCCCACTGGTCGAAGCATTGCGCGTCCCCGGCCAGGACCCCGTCACCGCCCGCACCCGCGTGCGCGCCGCACTCGGCAGCATCCACGCGGCCCTCAGGGACGACATCCCCGCAGAAGACGTGCCGCTCGTGCGTGCTGCCGCACTTGTCGCGGCCTGTGGCGCCTTAGGCATCCGCCCCTCCAGCGCAGCGCACACAGTGTCCGCCGTGCCCCTCCCGCCCCAACCGTCCACGACCGACTGATACGCGCGACCGCGACCTGCCGGAACGCGAGGTGCGTACGCCCGGACACGTCTCGCACAGCGCCCCAAGGGAACCGACGACACGTCAGATCCCCGGCCGCCCACAACACCGTACGATGCCGAGCACATCGCCTCCCACCCCCGCGAACAACTCCCCAACCTGCGATGACACCCCGGAGAACCGCGCCGCACACCGGCGTCGCCCCGGCCCGGATACACGGTGCACAACGCGTTCCGATCTTTGGTATTGTTCTCCACGTCAACGCGGGACCGGACAAACCGGATACCGCCTGGCAGACCCAAGGTCCGGGTGGCGGAATGGCAGACGCGCTAGCTTGAGGTGCTAGTGCCCGTTAAGGGCGTGGGGGTTCAAGTCCCCCCTCGGACACAATCCATAACCCCACGGTTGTTGGGGTCCAATGTGACCTGGGCCCTAACCACACGCGGCCCCGGTGCGTACGTCAGCCGCAACCCCGAACCCTTGTAAATCCGGGCATTGTCGGCCGGGCCGGCGGCGCGGATCATGGCACGGATGTCGCCGAGCGCCCGCAGAATCTCCGCGATCTGATCGTCGCTCAGTACCTGGTTTGGTCGCGCGGCGCGTGCCCGCATGGAACGCGCGGCATGGCGGCGCGTTCGGTCTTGACCGCGGTGATCCATGCGCCGACCGTTTCCGGAT
>JBOHCW010000184.1:0-6292 GCA_050725375.1 Actinocrinis sp.
TGTTGAACCAGGTGCCGGAGAAATTGCCCTGCGCGCCGTGCGTCAGGTGGCCGCCGTGCGGAAGGGCCATCGCCAGTACGCGGTCGCCCGGCGTGAGCAGCGCGGCGTACACCGCCAGGTTCGCGGCGGCGCCGGAGTGCGGCTGCACGTTCGCGTGGTCGGCGCCGAACAGGGCGCAGGCGCGGTCGACGGCCAGCCGCTCGGCCTTGTCCACCTGCGCGCAGCCGCCGTAGTAGCGGCGGCCGGGGTAGCCCTCGGCGTATTTGTTGGACAGCACGGAGCCGAGCGCGGCCAGCACGGCGGGCGAGGCGGGGTTCTCGCTGGCGATCAGCTGGAGCGTGCCGCGCTGGCGCTCCAGCTCGTCCAGGACGATTCCGGCGATCTGCGGGTCGGTGCGCACCAGCGCGCCGAAGTCCGGGCCGTAGAACGGCGCGATCGGTTCCGCGGAGGCGGGCCGGGGAGCGGCGACGGGGGACATGACCACGCTCCAATGTTCGGGACGCGCGGGGAAGATCGCGCGGATTGCAGGGGTTTGGCCGAACCTTCCCTCCACACTAGGCCGCTCCGGGCGGTCCGGCGCGGCAAACGCGCGTCGGAAATCGCGCACACACCCGTTCGTGCGAACGGTGACGGATCACTCACGATCCGCCATGCGGGTAACCCAGGGCACCGGTGTATGAGCACACTGTGAGAACAAACCCCTTGCCGTTCAACGGAAAGTCGCGAATCAAGGACCGATTGTTCGTGTGAGATCCGCCACACCGGGCTCAAGTTGAGTTTTCACTGAACGCCTGCCTACGGTCGAAGCCGTTCGCCAACGCGGACACCGTGGACGGCACGCCGAATCCTGCCCGCCCTCCACGCCGTACCCAAACCCCGTCGGGCAGGAGCGGAGGAACCACTTTTTCCGCCGGAACGGCGACCGCACCAGTGAGGGAGCGGTCCCACAGAGGTTCCGGCTCGGGGTGAATCCGCGCTTCAAAGCGGTAGGGCCACATCTCCGGTCCGAATCCGACAGCTCACTTCGCAGGCGTGGGAGAGGAACAGCTTTTCCATGGCAATTCGTCGTGCCTCCAACGTGCCCGCAACCGCGCAGGACGCGTCCAGCGCCGGGCGCCACCGCAAGCCGTCCTACACCCGCCGGGTGCTCGCGACCGCCGCCGTGGCCGGCGCGGGCGTCACGATTCCGCTGATGGCAGCCGGTTCGGCGCACGCCTCCTCGGTCAACTGGGACGCCGTCGCACAGTGCGAGTCGGGCGGCAACTGGGCGATCAACACCGGCAACGGCTTCTACGGCGGCCTGCAGTTCACCGCGTCGACCTGGCGCGCCTACGGCGGCGGCTCCTACGCCGCGTACGCCAACCATGCCAGCCGCGGCGAGCAGATCGCGATCGCCGAGAAGGTCCTGGCCGGCCAGGGCATCGGCGCGTGGCCGGTGTGTGGCCCGCGCGGCTACAGCTCCGGCGGCAGCTACACCACCACCAACGCCAACGGCTCCGGTTCGAGCGGCACCACCCACAAGTCGACGACGCACAGGTCGACGACCCACAAGCCGACAACGCACAAGTCGGCCCCGGCCACCACGCACCACTACTCGGCCCCGTCGACCACGCACAAGGTCTACACCACCGGCGCCCACAGCTACACCGTGGTCTCCGGCGACACCCTGTCCAAGATCGCGGCGAAGGAGGGCGTGTCGAACTGGCGCACCCTCTACGGCGAGAACGTCTCGACCGTGGGCGGCAACCCGAACCTGATCTTCCCGGGCCAGGTTCTGCACTTCTAAGACCCCTGACCCACCAGGGTCGCGGCTGTCTCGAAGACGAAACGCCGGTCGGCTGTCCTCACTGGGGGGACAACCGACCGGCGTAAGTCGTATTCGTCGGGCGACGCCGTCGGACGATGCCGTCCGGCGGATCCCGCCGGGCGACGGCGCCTAGCGGGTCAGGTTCGCCACTACCTTCGCCAGCTGGTCGAACCCGAGCGCGCCCTCGCGCAGCAGCTTCGGCACGTCGCCGGTCAGGTCGACGATCGAGGAGGGCAGGTTGTCGGCCGTCTTCCCGCCGTCGAGGTAGACGTCCACGGCCGTGCCCAGCTGGTCCTGCGCCTCGGAGGCGGTGGTGGCCGGCGGCTGGCCCGACTTGTTCGCCGAGGACACGCCCATCGGGCCGACCTCGGTCAGCAGCTCGATCGCGACCGGGTGCAGCGGCATGCGCACCGCGACCGTGCCGCGCGCGTCGCCCAGGTCCCACTGCAGTGAGGGCTGGTGCCGCGCGACGATGGTCAGCGCGCCGGGCCAGTAGGCGTCCACCAGATCCCAGCCACCCTCCGGGAACTGGGCGACCAGGCCGTGCAGGGTGGTCGGCGCACCGACCAGCACCGGCACCGGCATGTCCCGGCCGCGGCCCTTGGCGGCCAGCAGCGAGGCGATCGCGCCGGCCGAGAAGGCGTCGGCGCCGATCCCGTAGACGGTGTCGGTGGGCAGCACCACCAGTTCCCCGCGGCGCACCGCGCCCGCGGCCTCGCGCAGCCCGGCGGCGCGCTGGTCCGGGTCCGAGCAGTCGTAGCGGCGGCTCATCTGGCTCTCTCACTCCTCGTCACGGCGCCCACGGCATCGCGGGCGCGGAATGGGGCCCTCGTCAGCCGCGCATGCCCTGCTTGCGCGCGGTCACGAAGCGCGGGCGCCCGGTCAGGTCCCGGTGGTCGGCGGCCTCGGCCCAGCCCAGCTCCTCCAGGAAGATCCGCTGCACCGCCCCGCCCTGCTGGTCCGAGTGTTCCATAGCGGCCCAGCTGCCCGGGCACAGCAGCCGGAACGCCGTGCGTTCGAGTGAGCGGATCATGTCCAGCCCGTCGGACCCGGAGAACAGCGCGGCCTCTGGATCGTAGTCGCGCGCCTCGGCGGCCATGTTCCCGCGGTCGCTCAGCGGGACGTACGGCGGGTTCGAGATCACCAGATCGGCCTTGCCGTCCAGTTCGGGCAGCGCGGCGCGGGCGTCGCCGTGGTGCAGCGTCACGCGCCGGCCCTCGGTCACGCGCGCGATGTTGCGCCGGGTCCAGGCCAGCGCGGCGTCGGACAGCTCGACCGCGTGCACCTGTGAGCGCGGCACCTCTTGCGCTATGGCCAGCGCGATCGCGCCCGAGCCGCTGCACAGGTCGACGATGACCGGCTCCGCGATGTCCATGTCGCGCAGCCGGTCGATGGCCCAGCCGACCATGACCTCGGTCTCCGGGCGCGGCACGAACACGCCGGGCCCGACTTCGAGCTCCAGGTAGCGGAAGTACGCGCGGCCGGTGATGTGCTGCAGCGGCTCGCGGTTCTCGCGGCGCGCGACCGCGCCCCAGAAGCGCGCGTCGAAGTCTCCGTCGCGCACCGTGTGCAGTTCGCCGCGGCGCACGCCGTGCACCCACGCGGCCAGTTCCTCGGCGTCGGCGCGCGGCGAGTCGACCCCGGCCTCGGCCAGCCGCACGGCAGCCAGCGCCACCTCGGCCAGCAGCAGGTTGAGCGCCCGCGCGCCGGGCCGCGCCGGCTCGGCCAGCGTCGCCGCGGCCGGATCCTCGCCGCTCACGGCTCAGCCCTCCCGGCCGGAGAGCTTCGCGGCCAGGTCGGCGTCGACCGCGGACTGGATCACCGGATCGAGGTCGCCGTCGAGCACCTGGTCCAGGTTGTACGACTTGAACCCGGTGCGGTGGTCGGAGATGCGGTTCTCCGGGAAGTTGTACGTGCGGATGCGCTCGGAGCGGTCGACCGTGCGCACCTGGCTGCGGCGCGCGTCGGAGGCTTCCTTCTCGGCCTCCTCCTGCGCGTGGGCCAGCAGCCGGGCACGCAGGATGCGCATCGCCGACTCCTTGTTCTGCAGCTGCGACTTCTCGTTCTGGCAGGACACCACGACTCCGGTGGGCAGGTGCGTGATGCGCACCGCCGAGTCCGTGGTGTTCACCGACTGGCCGCCGGGGCCGGAGGAGCGGAAGACGTCGATGCGCAGGTCGTTCGGGCTGATCTCGACCTCGACCTCCTCGGCCTCGGGCATGACCAGCACTCCGGCGGCGGAGGTGTGGATGCGGCCCTGCGACTCGGTGACCGGCACGCGCTGTACGCGGTGTACGCCGCCCTCGTACTTCAGCCGCGACCAGATGCCCTCGCCGGGCGGCGGGGTGCCGCGGTACTTGACGGCCAGTGAGACGTCCTTGTATCCGCCCAGATCCGAGTCGGTGGCCTCGATGATCTCCGTCTTCCAGCGCGCCCGCTCGGCGTAGCGCAGGTACATGCGCAGCAGGTCGCCGGCGAACAGCATCGACTCCTGGCCGCCCTCGCCGGCCTTGATCTCGACGATCACGTCCTTGTCGTCGTTCGGGTCGCGCGGGATCAGCAGGTGCTGCAGCCGCTGCTCCAGCTCGGTGCGCTGCTCCCGCAGCGTGTCGAGCTCGTCGGCGAACTCCGGATCCTCGCGGGCCAGCTCGCGGGCGGTCTCGATGTCCTCGCCGTTGGCCTGGTACGCGCGGTACGCGTCCGCGATCGGGTTCAGCTCGGCGTAGCGCTTGCCGAGCTTGCGGGCCAGCGCCTGGTCGGCGTGCACCTGCGGGTCGGCGAGGCGTTTTTCCAGGTCGGCGTGCTCGACCAGCAGGTCATCGATCGCCTCGAACACCGTGGATCATCCTCTCGGCCGTCTGATTCTGTGCCCTTACGCGAAACGGCGCCGACGCCGGGGATCACCCCCGGACGCCGACGCCGCGAAGCGCGCTACTTGCCGGACTTCTTGCCGCCGAAACGGGCCTCGAACTTGGCCACGCGGCCACCGGTGTCGAGGATCTTCTGCTTGCCGGTGTAGAACGGGTGGCACTGCGAGCAGACGTCCGAGCTGATCTTGCCGCCTTCGGCGGTGGACCGCGTTTCGAACGTGTTGCCGCAGGTACACGTCACCTGGGTCAGGTGGTAATCGGGGTGGATGCCGGTCTTCACGGTGTGCTCCTAGTGGTCGATGGGGTCTCGGGTCGCCGCGCGGGCGTGAACCGGGACCGACGTACCAGTCTGCCAGGCCGGGGCGCGCGCGCCAAAACGGTGCCTTCGCGATGTCCCCACCGCGCCGCGAACCTCGTATGACGGGCGCCCCTACCGGGCTCCGGTGCGATTAACCGCCCCGGAGCGCCGGCTATTCCCGCAGCCTGCGGGTGGGTGCGCGCGCCGGACGCGTTACTCGCCGTCGCGCGCCGGGGTGTTCTTCTGGATGGTCATCAGCAGCTCGACGTTCGACTTCGTCTTGCGCATCTGCGTGATGAGCAGCTCGATGGCCTGCTGCTGCTCCATGTTGTGCAGCAGCCGGCGCAGGCGCCACATGACCGCCAGCTCCTCGGCACCGAGCAGGATCTCCTCGCGCCGGGTGCCGGACTGGTCGATGTCCACGGCCGGGAAGATCCGCTTGTCGGCCAGCCGCCGGTCGAGCTTGAGCTCCAGGTTTCCGGTGCCCTTGAACTCCTCGTAGATGACCTCGTCGGCCTTCGAGCCGGTCTCGACCAGCGCCGTGGCCAGGATGGTCAGCGAGCCGCCGTTCTCGATGTTGCGCGCCGCGCCGAAGAAGCGCTTCGGCGGGTAGAGCGCCGTCGAGTCGACACCGCCGGACATGATGCGGCCGGAGGCGGGCGCGGACAGGTTGTACGCGCGGCCCAGGCGGGTCATCGAGTCGAGCAGCACGACCACGTCGTGGCCCAGCTCCACCAGCCGCTTGGCCCGCTCGATGGCGAGTTCGGCGACGGTGGTGTGGTCCTCGGCCGGACGGTCGAAGGTCGAGGCGATGACCTCGCCCTTGACCGAGCGCTGCATGTCGGTCACCTCTTCCGGCCGCTCGTCGACGAGCACGACCATGAGGTGGACCTCGGGGTTGTTGATGGTGATCGCGTTGGCGATCGCCTGCAGCACCAGGGTCTTGCCGGCCTTCGGCGGGGAGACGATCAGGCCGCGCTGGCCCTTGCCGATCGGCGCGACCAGGTCGACGATCCGGGTGGTCAGCTGGCTGGACTCGGTCTCCAGGCGCAGCCGGTCCTGCGGGTAGAGCGGGGTCAGCTTGGAGAACTCGACGCGGTGGTTCGCACTGCGCGAGTCGCGCGACTCGCGGGTCTCCTCGGGGGTGACGCCGTTGACGCTGTCCAGCTTGACCAGCGCGTTGAACTTCTCGCGCCGCTCGCCGTCGCGCGGCTGACGCACCGCGCCGACCACCGCGTCGCCCTTGCGCAGGTTGTACTTGCGCACCTGCGCGAGCGAGACGTAGACGTCGTTCGGGCCGGGCAGGTAGCCGGAGGT
>JBOHCW010000185.1:0-8950 GCA_050725375.1 Actinocrinis sp.
GATACGACCTGATCACCCACGCAATACGCGCAATCGACGAAAGCTCACGCCCCCGCCGGAAGAAAACTCAGCACCCTGCTATGTCCGTCTAGAACGGACAACCATCCCCGACCTCGCCGCGCCGTGAGCGTAATCGCGACTTCCGCAACACCGGACACACCGGATCACGCCGGATCACGCGCCGACGAACCCAGCCCGCTCGTCGGCGCCGTGACGCGAGCAGCCCCACCCGCGTCACCGACACAGCGCACCATCAACCAACGCTCCGCTCCAGCGGGCCCAGGTACCACCCGCACCTAAGCCGCATGCGCCGGCGACGGGCACACGCGAGGCACATGCGATGCACACACGCCGGCTGTCACGCCCAATCAGTACCCGGTTATGTCCACTTGGGACGGACAACGATCTCCAGCCTCGCCGCGGCCCACCTCACCTCGGGGACGCGGATAGCCAGGCGGCGATTCTCTCGGCGACCATCAGGACCGTGAGGTGCGTGTTGGCGGAGGGGATGATCGGCATGATCGAGGCGTCCGCGACCGTGAGGCCGTCGACGCCGTGGACCGCGCCCCTCGCGTCGACTACCGCGCCCGCCGACGGGCTCGGGCCCATGGCGCAGGTGCCCGATGCGTGGTGGTAGGTCCAGGCGGCGGACTTGACCGCCTTCGCGAGCTCCTCGTCATCCGCGTCGTCGATGGCTGATCCGGCCCACTGTTCGGCGCCGGCGGCCAGTTCGGCCAGCGGAGCTTTGGCGCCGATGCGTCTGGCCGAGCGGACGCCGTCCAGCATTCTGGCCACGTCCAGCGGATCGTCGAGCAGGTTGACGCGGATTCGGGGCGGGACGGCCGGGTCGGGGCTCGCCAGCTTGACGGTGCCTCGTGAGCGGGGCGTCATGACCGCCGCCGAGATCCAGAACATCGTGGGCGTGGCGGCGGGGACGTGTTGCATGTCGAAGTCGGTTTCCGCGTCGCTGCCGCTCGCCCAAGTCGCCACGATCTGGAACCTGGGGCCTTCGGGCTGCTGCTGCGATTGCTCTTGCTCTTGCTCTTGCCGATGCGGTTGCTGCGGCTGCGCCAAGGGCCAGATGACGGATACGCCCGGGTGTTCCTGGAGGTTGCGGCCCACGCCGGGGAGGTCGGCTACGGGGTCTATGCCCAGATCGCGCAGGTCTTGGGCCGGACCCAGGCCCGATCGCATCAGGATCGCCGGGGAGCCGTACGTGCCTGCCGCCAGGACTACCCTCGCCGCTCGGACGGCGGTCCCGTCGGCCAGCCCGACACCGGTGGCGCGTCCGTTGTCGATCAGGACCCTGTCTACGTCCGTGTCGGGCAGGATCGTCAGGTTTCGGCGATGGCGGGCCTGGGCCAGGTACGTCATCGCGGCGCTCATTCTCACGCCGGCCAGCGCGTTGACGGGGGCGGGACCCAACCCCATCGCGCCCGGACGGTTGTGGTCGGCGATCTCGGGGAAACCCGCTTGGACGGCCGCTTCGTAAGCCCGCGCGTTGACGGGGGTCAGTTCCTTCGCCGGGTACCTGCGGATCGGGAGCGGCCCGCCGCTCCCGTGCCAGCGGTCTGCGAAGTCGTGGTCGTCCTCGACTCTGAGGAATGCGGGCAGGACCTCCGCGTACGACCAGCCGGGGTTGCCTCTGGCCGCCCAGCCGTCGAAATCCCGCACCGCGCCGCGTAGGGCGATGGTGCCGTTCGTCGCGGAGCAGCCGCCGACCACCCTGGCCCTGGCGATCGGGCCGCCGGTGACCGTGTCCGTGTACTGCCAGTCGTGGCTGCCGGCCGACCGGCGGCCGTCGCGCAGGTCGTCCGGGAGGCTCGCCAGGGTCGGGTAGTCCGGCCCGGCTTCGATCAGGATCACGCGATGGTCCGGGTCCTGCGACAGGCGTGCGGCCAGCACGCAGCCCGCCGCGCCGGCGCCGACGATCGCCGTGTCCGCCTCGTGAATGACTACGACCTCGGACAATGCACTACCCCCGTTGTGTAGTTGTTCCGTGGCTGTTGCGCAGCCACCGCTCCTGCTGCCGTCCGCTCTTCGCTGTTCTTGCTCTCCAGCAGAGCAAACCGTTTCGGGTGGCACAAGGGCGGCCGGTTGCACGCTTGGTTAACCCGTGCGTACAACAGGTTCGGCGACGGAGCGCATCCTTTTCCCCGTTCAACGGCGTCTAATCCTGTACCGGGGTCGCGCACAACCACACGGGAGTGCGAGACTGCGGTACCACAGTCGGACGAACATACGAACTGGCGGAAAACGGGCGACGCGCCTCGCCGCAACCCTCGGGCGCAGCGTGCGTCTCCGTGTCCGCCACAGTTGAACCAGCGGAAGAGGGGGTGGCCAGATGACGGCCGATACCCAGGCACCGGTCACCGCGATGACCAAAGAGCAGCGCGAGGCCTTCGAACGCGACGGCTACATAGTCGTGCCGGGCGCGCTCAGCGAGTCCGAGGTGGCGTATTACGCCGAGGCCCTGGACCGCGTGTACGAGAGCGAGCGCGTCGCCGGCGGCCTGTCGCGCGAAGGTGCGATGCACAAGCTCAGCGCCGTCGCCGCCTGCCCCGAGGCGGTCGGGCTGATCGACCACCCGAACACGTTCCCCCTGGTCTGGTCGATGCTCGGCTGGAACGTGCACATCTACCACTCGCACCTCGACGTGCACCCGCAGATCACCGTCGACAAGCCGTACCGCTTCGAGTGGCACCAGGACGGCGGCCGGCAGAACCGCGAACTGGAGACGGACCCGCGGCCGCGGCTGTCGGTGAAGATCGCCTACTGGCTCTCGGACGTGTCGGTGACCGGCCGGGGCAACTTCAAGGTCGTACCGGGCAGCCACCTGCGCAACTGGATCGACGGCCCGCCGCGCCGCGACGTGGAGTGGCCGGAGCCGGAGGGCTCGGTCGAGGTGACCGCGAACCCGGGCGACGCGGTGTTCTTCGACCGCCGCATCTGGCACACCCGCACCAACAACTACTCCGAGTTCACCCGCAAGGGCATGTTCTTCGCGTACTCGCACCGCTGGTCGTACGGCCGTGACGAGAACGAAGCGCTGTTCGAGTCGGAGGCCTACCAGGGCTTCAGCCCGATCCAGAAGCAACTGCTCGGCGCCAAGCTGGCCACGCCGGGCCAGGTCCTCGGCGACCACCAGTGGGGTCACTACCCGGAGACCACTCCGCTGCACGGGTACCTGACGAGCAACGACCTGCTAGACCCGACCTACCCACCGCTTAAGCCCTGATCACGCGTTAACAGGGACACGCACCCCGGACTGGCCCCACGCTGTCCGGGGTGCGTTGTGCTCTGTCCAAGGTGCGTTGCGTTGTCACGCGATACCTTTAGCCGCCCATCACGTCGGCGATGGAGTGCGGGAACCGGGTCGGGCTGAAGGCCATGGCGCCGGCGGGGACGTTCCACGGCAGCAAGGCCACTGTGCAGGGCGATGGTGAAGCTGTCGAATTCCACGCGGCCAGCGTAGAACGTATGGCACCGGGTGTCCTATGACGCACGAGAGGCGCCCTTAACTTAGGGCGCTGTTTTACCGTGAACACTCGTTGACGGCGCGATCACGGCCGACGATAGTGAGAACGTCCTCGCCGCGGCGCCGGCGTGCGAGGGCCGCCCACCCTTCACACCAGGGAATCGCGGTCCTCCGTCGTAGCCGAACGGCAAGGAGGAGGTCCGCGTGGGCCTGCAGGGTCAGATCAGGGTGCCCCATGTCAGGGTACGAAATAACAGTGTACGAAATAACATGATGCACCGATGGACGGCGCGTCGCGGCCGCGTCCTGGGCGCGGCGTTCGCGGTGCTGCTGGGGTCGTTGGCGGCGGTGATACCGGTTCTGGCACAGAGCGCGAGCGCCCAGGGCACAAGTGCGCAGAGTACGGCGAGCCTGCCGACCTGCCCGTTCTGGACCAGCGCCACGCCGCCGCCGCGCAGCGTCACGCCGTGGGTCCCGCCGCAGCAGACGGCGGGCGCGGTCAACTTCGGCAACCGGCTGCCGTCGCCGTCCGGCGTGGCCGGATCGCTGGCCGGCGGTCAGGTGACCATCACGTTCAACCGCGTGCCCGGTGCGCAGGCGTACCGGGTCTGGCGCAACGGACAGTCAGTGGCCTGGGTGACCGACTGGGGCCAGACGACGCTGACCGCGACGGACACCGCGCCGTGCCAGAACGCTTACTACACGGTCGCCGCGCTGGTCGACCAGAACGGCACGGACGCGTCGCTGGGCCAGCTGTCCGCGCCGTATCAGCTTAATGCGAACGGTGTCGTCGTGCCCTGGCAGATCCCGGTCGGCGGCACGATCGACATGATGGTGACCTCGTACAACGACGGCGGCCTGACTGCGGCCGGGTACAACGCGCAGCTCGGCGTGTGTGCCGTGGACCCGCGGGTGATCCCCTGGGGCACGTACTTCACCGTGCCCGGATACGGGACCTGCTACGCCGGCGACATCGGCACGTGGATCCAGAACGACACGGTCGACGTCTGGCTGCCGGGCACGCAGGCGGACGGCTGGGGCGTGCAGGACCGGACGGTGACGATCATCGCGAACCCGTACGGCGGGGGCGGCGGCTCGACGCCGACTCCGACGCCGAGCGCGAGTCCGAGCGCGTCGCCGAGCCCGTCGGCCAGTGCCAGTCCGAGTTCGTCTCCGAGCGCGAGCCCGACCCAACCGCCCGGCGGGAACGCCCTGGCCAACGCGGGTTTCGAGAGTGGCGCGCTGACGCCGTGGACCTGCGACGCGGGGACGGCGGCGGTCGTCTCCGGCCCGGTGCACTCGGGGTCGCGCGCGCTGACGATCACGCCGAGCGCGTCCGACGACGCTCAGTGCTCGCAGACGGTCGCGGTCAGGCCGAACACGACGTACACGCTCACGGCGTGGGTACAGGGCGGCTATGCGTATCTGGGTGCTGACGTTCCGGGCGGCACCGGCGGCTCGATCTGGACGCCCTCGACGTCCGGCTGGAGCCTGCTGAGCACGACGGTCACGACCGGCGCGAGTACGGCCTCTGTGAGGGTGTGGGTGCACGGCTGGTACGGACTGCCCGCGGTGAACGTGGACGACGTGTCACTGGCGTAGAAGCTCATTGACAACGCGCGGCCCGGCCGATGGGGATTCCACCGGCCGGGCCACACGCTTCGGCCCTGTTGACGGCTACTGATTCACCCGGCTACCGGTTCAGAACGCCGCGATCATCCGGTGTAGCCGTGGAAGATCGAGGTGAACTGGAACAGGCCCTGCGCGATGCCGCTGCACGACGGCGAGACCCCGCCCGAGCAGTTGCCGTTGTCCCGGCCCTCGGACCAGAACGCCAGCCGGCCGACGTGGTTGGACTGCGCGAACGAGAGCAGCTGCTGCGCGTCGGCGAGTGTGAACACCGGGCCGGTGTCGTTGTCGCCGATCATCGGGGTGACGCCGAGCATCGCGTACAGCTGCGCGGTGCTCAGGTTCGGCCAGATGGTCGCCATCTGCGCCTCGGTCGACTGCGCGGCCTCGATCACCGAGGTGCCCCAGTCGCCGTCCGGCGCGAAGTCCATCGTCATCGGGTTGACGATGCCGACCTGCACGCCGTGCGAGACCGCGTTCTGCAGCACCTGGACGCCGAGCGCCGGGGTCAGGCCGTAGGTCGCGGCCTGGACTTCGAGCGTGTAGCTGACGACCGTGCCCGGCCGGTCGCGCTGGACCTGCGCGATGGCGGTGTTGACCATGTCGGTGTTGGTCGCGGCCTCCATGTCGAAGTCGATGTGCTTGACGTTGAGCGTGTCGACGACCTTCTCGTACGCGGCGGCCAATTGGCCCGCGTTGCCGCAGGTGGTCTCCAGGTACGGACCCTGGGCGCCGCCGAACGACACGACGACGTCGCCGCCGAGTGCTCGCAGGGCGTTGATCTCGCCGATGATCCGCGAGTCGTTGAGCGCGATCGTGCCGCCCCAAGACGGGTCGCAGGCGGAGGTGTCGCCGAGGACGAAGGCCAGGGTGAAGGTCTTCTGGCCGGTGGCCTGCTCGATCTGGGCCAGCGTCGGGCTGGCCATGGTGATGTCGATGTACGGCGCGACGTGCCAGTTCAGGCCGCCGGGCGGCGGCGTGGTGGTCGGGCTCGCCGAAGGGCTGGTCGGCGGCGCGCTGGTCGGGGGCGCGGACGAGGGCGGCGCGGTGGTCGGCGGGTTGCTGGACGGCTGGCCGGACGGAGTCGGGCCGGCCGGGCCGCTCAGCGCGAGGTCGTCGGCATAGTAGGTCGGCTGCGCGTACCAACCGTGCACATAGACCTGGACAGAGGTCTGCGACGCGGCGGTGGTGAAGGAGACCGACAGCTGCTGGTAGGACGTCGCCGACGGCGTCCACGTGCTGGTTCCACCGGTCACGCCGATGTAGACATAGGAGCCCTGAACGTATCCGGACAGGGTGTAGGCGGTGTTCGGCTGCACGGACACGGTCTGCGCGCACTGCGCGTCGGCGGACGAGCTCGGTGAGCCGGCCAGCGCGTGCGCGCCCGAATGTACCGGCGACGAGACGACGGCCGCGGTGCCGGCGTCGCAGGACCAGCCGGCCGGCGAACCGGACTCGAAGCCGGCGTTGGTCAGCAGGTTGGTGCCCGCGGCGTTGGCCGCCGAGGCGACGGAGACGACCGCGGCCAGGCCGGCGGTCAGCAGTGAAGTGGTGCCGATCGCGGCGAGGAAGCGTTTGCGACGCGGCGTCATGGGCTCTCCAGACAGGGTGAGGTGCCGTCCGTGGCCCGCGAGACGCCGCTTCGCGGGGCGATGGGTTTGTGCGGTGCTGAGGTGCAGATTGGACTAGACCATAGGCCGTGTCAAGGCGGCGGTCCGGTGCGTGAGAGGGTGCCGCGAGCACGTCCGCGTGCGTGGCACGGGGGTCTGGGCGAACGCGGGCATGCCACGGCCGGGGGACGCGCCCAATGCGTCCCCCGGCCGCGCGGGGATGGTGTCAGGCAGTTCATGGCGCGCACGCGGCGCGGCGGAACCGGCCAGGCAGACGCGCTAACGCGTCGTCTGATGGCTCCGTTCGAGCAGGATTATCGTCAGAGGGCTGATCAGCCGGACCGCGATCGCGGTGACGCCGGCGCCGAGCAGCAGGCCGACCAGCACGTCGTGCGGGTAGTGCACGCCGAGGTAGATCCGCGAGAAGCCCTCGGCCAGCGCGAGCGCCAGGCCGATCAGGCCGAGCTTGCGGCTGAACAGGAAGATGCCGACGACCAGGGCGCCGGCCAGCGCCGAGTGGTTCGACGGAAACGAGTAGTCGCTAGGGCCGGGACAGGAGATCACGGTGTACGCGTGCGGCATGGTCAGGCAGGGCCGCCGCTCCGCGATCAGGTCCTTGACCAGTGAGTTGGCGCCGATCGCGACCGCCATTCCGATGCCGACGGACGCGGCGCGCACCCACGGGTTGTCCAGCTGCGGCCGCGCCCGCCACCAGGCCAGCGCCAGCAGCCCGCACATCAGGGCCAGGCCGACGGTCGTGTACAGGTTGACCGAGCCGTTCAGCCAGTGCGTGTCGTTCGCGAGACGGGTGAAGTCGAGATACAGACCCCCGTCGATTCCTGCGGCGCTCATTCAGTTGTTCTCCGATGTCGTTCCGTTGCCTACGGTGGCGCGGGCGTGTGCGTTGTCGTCGCCGCCGCTGCCGTCGCGCCCGTTGCGGCGGCTGCGCCGGATCTCCAGGGCGAGCGGGGCGAGTGAGACGACCACGATGACCGCAATGATCGGCAGCAGGTACTTGTCGATGCTCGGGATGCTGGAGCCGAGGCCGTAGCCGGCCAGCGTGACGCCGATCGACCACACCAGGCCGCCCGCGGTCTGCCAGATGGTGAAGGTGCGAGTCGGCACCTCCAGCGCGCCCGCCAGCGGGTTGAGCACGGTGCGCACCACCGGGATGAACCGGGCGAGCACGATCGCCTTGCCCTGGCCGTACTTGTTGAGGATCTCCTCGGCCCGTGCGACGCCGGCCAGGAGGTGCCGGTTTCGGCTGCGGGCCAGCAGCGCGCGCCCGCCGCGCTGGCCGAGCCAGAAGCCGACCTGCGCGCCGAGCAGCGCACCGGCCACCGCGGCGATCAGCACCGGGCCGAGCGAGAGGTGCACGACGTGCGTCCCGGCGGTGCACAGCAGGCCCGCGGTGAACAGCAGCGAGTCGCCGGGCAGGAAGAAACCGATCAGCAGGCCGGTCTCGGCGAACAGCACCAGGAACACGCCGAACGCGCCGAGGCTGGAGAGCCACGAGGTGGAGTCCAGCGGGTTGAGGGCCAACACGTGGGCGCCGGTTCCGGCCGCGTGCGTCGCGACGTGCAGCGCGTTGGCCAACAGGGCTGGGTTGGGCACGGCCTCTTCCTCACGGTCGGGCAGGCGGCGGCGGGACGCCGGACTCGCACTGCCTCTACAAAGATGTAGAACTTCTACGTGATTGTAAATGAAGAACGGACGGGAAACCCAGGGGATCGGGGAAGCGAGCGTGTCAGGATTTCGTCACAGACAGCCGCGCACTCAGGATCTTGAGACCTGCGGCGCCGGTTGGGCGCGGCCCGGCCGGGTCAGCCGTGGTGCTTGCCGTAACTGGCGGCTTCGAGCAGTTCGTGCAGGTCATGGGCTGCGTAGGCGGCGCAGAGGGCTGCGACGGCCACGATCGCGACGACCGCGACCTGCCAGACCCAGCGGCGGCCGAGCGGCGGGGCGAGCAGGGCGGCGACGCGGCGCGGCACCGGTCCGGCGGTCGCCAGCGTGCGGCGGGTGACGGGCGCGCCCTCGTTCTGGGGCTGGAGTCCGAGGAAGCGGCGCGCGAGCGGTCCGCCGCCGACGCGGTCGAGCACGGCGCCGAGTGCGGCGGCCGGGGACCTGCGCGGCGCGCGGCGCTTGGCCGCCACGGCGGCGCGGGCGATCGTCTCGGCGACCAGGCGGCGGTCGCCGACCGCGCGGGCGGCCCGCTCGTCGGCCCAGCGCTCGA
>JBOHCW010000186.1:0-4325 GCA_050725375.1 Actinocrinis sp.
GCCGTCCAGGTTGCCCGCTGTCGGATTGGCGTCGTCGGTCACGCCGACCGTGTTGAACGCCGAGGCCAGGGTCGCGAACGCCACGTTGACCGAGGCCGATCCGGTGCCCGGGGGCAGCCGGTCCGAGCCCGCGTACTTCGTGGTGGCCGACAGTGAGGCCGCGCCGCCCTTGGCGTCCGCCGGGACCGTGACAGACCACTTCGTCGTCACGGTCTTGCCCGGCATCACGATGCCGAACGTGCTCGGCGTCGTCGCCTTCGCCGTCCAGCCGGCCGGCACGGTCAGCGCCGTGTGCGCCAGCAGGACCGGCTCGGTCGAGCCGTTGGTGAACGCGGTGGCGACGCTGGCCGCGGCGCCCGGAACGGCGACCGACGGCGCGGTCACCGTGGTGAAGCGCGGGCCGGTCGTGCGCGTCACGGCGAACGTCTTCGCCAGCGGCAGGCTCCGCGAGGAGTCGCCGACCCTGACCGTGTACGTGCCCGGAGTCAGCGTCCACGCCTGCGCGTCGCTGTTCCAGTACGAGGCGGCCTGCGCGTCGATGCTCAGGTGCACGGTCTTGGTCTGGTGCGGTTTGAGGGTGACCTTCGCGAAGCCCTTGAGCTGGTTCGCCGGCTCGCCGGAGGCCGCGGGGTCGCTCAGGTACAGCTGTGCGACCTCGGAACCCGAACGCGAACCGGTGTTGGTCACGTCCACGGTCGCCTGGATGTTGCCGTTCTCGCTCAACGCGCCCTGCGACAGGTGCAGGTCGCTGAAGGTGAAGTTCGTGTACGACAGGCCGTACCCGAACGGGAACAGCGGTGTCAGGCCCTTGGCGTCGTACCAGCGGTAGCCGACGTCCAGGCCCTCCGAGTACTGCACGGTGCCGTTGGTGCCCGGCCACTGCGCCGCCGTGGACGCGGGGACCTGCGCCAGCGAGGTCGGGAAGGTCACCGGCAGCTTGCCCGACGGGTTCGTGTCGCCGAACAGCAGCGAGGCGATCGCGTCGCCGGCCTGCTGGCCGGGATACCAGGCCTCGAACACGCCCTTGACCTGGTCCAGCCACGGCATGGTGACCGCGGAGCCGGTGTTGAGCACCACGATGGTGTTCGGATTGGCCGCCGCCACCGCGCTGATCAGCTGGTTCTGCCCGCCCGGCAGGTCGATGTTGCTCAGATCGCCGCCCTCGGACTCGAAGTCGTTGGCGTACACGATCGCCACGTCCGACTTCGCGGCCAGCGCGGTCGCCTGGCCGAGCAGGTCGGTGTTCGGCGTCAGCCAGCCCAGGCCGACCGTCGCGTCGCCGCCGGCCTGGTAGTAGTCCACCTCGACGTTGACCGGCTGACCGGCCGTCAGCTGCACCTGCGCGGTCTCGGTGTTGGCGCCCTGGTCGCGCCAGTTGTCGATGACCTGCTGGCCGTTGATGAACAGCCGGCTGCCGTCGTCGCTGGTCAGCGCGAAGGTGTAGCTGCCGGTGGTCGGCGGGGTGAGCGTGCCGGTCCACTTGACCGAGTAGTTCGTCGAGCCCAGGCCCGCGATCGGGGAGCTGCCGGACCAGGTGTAGTTCACGTTCGGGTCGGTGCGCGTCGCGACCGGCGTGCCCGAGAGCGTGGTGTTGCCGTAGTACTGGCCCTGCAGGCCCGCGCCGAAGTACTGCGCGTCGATCGGCGGGAGCTGGCCGTTGGAGGCCGGCACGCCCTGCGCGTATTCGACGTCGACGCCCGAGCCGGCGCGCGCCTTGATGCCGTCGAACGGCGTGACGGTGCCGGTGCCGGTCACGGTGGCGCTGCCGCCGCCGTGCGTCATCGTGTCCGCGCCCGCGCCGTCGCCGATCACCGCGACCGACTTGAGCTTGCTCGCGTCCAGCGGCAGCACGTTGCCGCTGTTCTTGAGCAGAACGGTGCCGTCCTCGGCGATCTGCTGCGCGGTCTGCACGTGCGCCGCGGTGGCGGCGTTGGCGTTCGGGGTGTCGGGGGAGGGGTGGTCGAACAGGCCGAACCGGAACTGCTCGCGCATGATCCGGGTGACCATGTCGTCCACCCGGCTCTGCGGCACCTGCCCGGACTGTACGGCGCTCTTGAGCGCCGCGCCGAAGTACGAGTCGTCCGGCATCTGCATGTCCATGCCGGCGTTGGCCGACGCGACCGTGCTGTGCGTGGCGCCCCAGTCCGAGGTGATGAAGCCTTGGAAGCCGAAGTCGTCCTTGAGGATGGTGTTGAGATACGCGTTCTCACACGCGTACACGCCGTTGATCGAGCTGTACGAGCACATCACCGACGAGGGCCGCGACTGGGCGACCGCGGCACCGAACGCCGCGGTGTAGATCTCCTGCACGGTGCGGTCGTCGATCACCGCGTTGTCGGTGACGGTGTTGCGGTTGGTCTCCTGGTTGTACACGGCCCAGTGCTTGACCTGCGCCATGACGCCCTGGGACTGGATGCCGTTGATGTCCCCGGCCGCGATCTGGCCGGTCAGGTACGGGTCCTCGCTGTAGGACTCGAACGCGCGGCCCCAGCGCGGGTCGCGCACGATGTTGATGGTCGGGCCCAGGTCGACGTCGACGCCCTTGGCCTTGTCCTCGGCGCCGATCACCGAGCCGTAGGAATGGGCGAGCGAGGGGTCGAAGGACGCTGCGAGGTCGGCGGCCGACGGCAGTTGGGTGGTGTTGTCCATCCGGACCCCGACCGGTCCGTCCTGCATCTTCAGCGCCGGGATGCACAGCCGTGCGTCGCCCGGGATGTAGCCGGTGTACGCGGAGCCGCCGGCTCCGTGCACCATGGCGATCTTCTCGTCGAGGGTCATCTGCGCGAGCACCTGCGCCACGCGCGTGTTGATCGGGGCGGTCGAGCCGACCCAGGGACAGTTCGTGGTGTCTGCCTGCGCCGCCGTAGTGGTGGCGGCGGCGGGGACGGTGAATGCGGCTGCTGACACGGCGAGCGAGAGCAGTCCGCGGAAGGCGGATCTTGAACTCACCAGGGTTCTCCTCAAGAGTGGCGAGTGAGTGCAAACACCCGAAATTGTTTCCGCGCCGAACCAATCATGTCAATGAAACGTGCAAATAATCCTGGCGTGGAGAAAAAGCCGCTGCGAAGGCAGGGATCAGTCACTGCAAAGTGCCCAGGTGGGAACGTTTCCGTACGCTTAGGGCAGAGCCCGGATTAAACCTGTGTCCACAGGGTTTCGCTCACGCGCGCGCCGACGGGCGGCCGACGCCGACTGCTGTGAGACTCGATCCGAGGAATCCCGTCTTGGAGGACAGCCATGACCGGTTGGGACAGCGCGGAGCTAGCCAGCATCGGCGACGCGGACGAACTCACGGTCCAGGTCGCACGCGCGGACGGCACGGTACGCAAGCCGGTACCGGTATGGGTCGTACGCGACGGCGACGACCTGTACATCCGCTCGTACAAGGGCGAATCAGCCGGCTGGTACCGGGCCGTCGTCACTGCGCACGCCGCGCACGTACACTCCGGCGGCGTGTCCAAGGACGTGACGTTCGACGAGCGCGGCCGGCACATCGGTCAGGATGATCTGGCGCTCAACGACCGGATCGACGAGGCTTATCGCACCAAGTACCAAAAATACGGCAGCCGCCTCACCGATCCGATGATCACGCCGGTAGCCCGCGCCACGACGCTCAAGCTCGTCCCGCGCTGAGTTCAGCCGGGCCGGGACAGGACACGAAGCGTTGCGGCACGTGTCCCGGCCCGGCCCGGACTGACAATCCGTCAGGCGAACCTCAGGTGAGCGGCTTGAGCCCCGCTCCGGTCAACAGGTAACTCGACGCGAGGCTGTCCGCGCCCGTCTGGACCAGCTCGACGAACGCCGCGCCGGCGATCTCGGGCGTGACCGGATCGCCGAGCTGTTTGACGTACGCGTCCTCGGACAGGCCGCCGCGCGCCGCGTACGCCGCGACCGCCGTTCTGCCGAGATCGGTCAACGGGGTCAGCTTGGGCAGCACCGCCGTGAACGTGATGTCCAGACCGGCCCGCTTCGCCTCATCCTGCGCATAGCCGGTGATCATCCGCTGCGTCGCCTTCGCGCCCGCGTAGCCGCCGCTGAGCGGCGAGCCGGCCAGCGCCGCGCCGCTGCTCATCACGATGACGCGGCCGCCGGGTCGCAGCGGCCTGAGCAGGATCTCGCGCAGCCACTGGAACGCGATACGCACGTCCGCGTCCCAGTTCGCCGAGAACGTCTCCCACGTGTGCTCCTGCAGCGGACGCGTCTGCGGCGTCGCACCGGCCACCAGCAGCACGACCTGCGGGTCGTACCTGTCCAGCAGCGTGCCCGGGACCGACGCGTCCGCCGCGTCGGCGACCTCGGCACGGATGCCGCCGCTCTCCTTGGCG
>JBOHCW010000187.1:0-8891 GCA_050725375.1 Actinocrinis sp.
GGGCAGCGCTCCGCGGCCGCGCGGGCCGAGGCCCGGCGCAACCGCCGCGAAGTAGCCAGGTCCATATCGCGGACGCTCGCCGTTTGATCCGCGAGACCGCGGTTAGGCTCGGCGCATGGTCTCCAGCACAGCGTCGTCTGATACCGCGTCCGTCGAAACCCCCGCCGCAACCGGCGCAGCGAACCCGCTGATCAACCTCGCCGTCATCGGCGGCGACGGCATCGGCCCGGAGGTGACCGCCGAGGCGCTCAAGGCGCTGCGCGCGGCACTGCCCGACACGGTCAAGCTCGAAACCACCGAGTACGACCTCGGGGCGCGGCACTGGCACGCGACCGGCGAGACGCTGACCGACGAGACGCTGGAGCGGCTGCGCGGGCACGACGCGATCCTGCTCGGCGCGGTGGGCGATCCCGGCGTGCCGTCCGGGGTACTGGAGCGCGGCCTGCTGCTGCGGCTGCGCTTCGCCTTCGACCATTACGTGAACCTGCGGCCGTCCAAGCTGCTGCCGGGCGTGACCGGCCCGCTGCGCAGCGAGGCGCCGATCGACTTCGTGGTCGTGCGCGAGGGCACCGAGGGCCCGTACACGGGCAACGGCGGCTCGCTGCGCACCGGCACCGCGCAGGAAGTGGCCACCGAGGTCTCGCTCAACACCGCGTTCGGCATCGAGCGGGTGGTGCGCGACGCGTTCGCCCGCGCCGAGGCCCGCCCGCGCAAGAAGCTCACGCTCGTGCACAAGAACAACGTCCTGGTCTACGCCGGGCACCTGTGGAAGCGGGTGTTCGACGCGGTCGCGGCCGAGCACCCCGACGTCGCCACCGACTATCTGCACGTGGACGCGGCCACCATCTTCCTGACCACCGCGCCCGAGCGCTTCGACGTGATCGTCACCGACAACCTGTTCGGCGACATCATCACCGACCTGGCCGCGGCCGTCACCGGCGGCATCGGCCTGGCCGCCTCCGGGAACATCAACCCCGGCGGCGCCTTCCCCTCGATGTTCGAGCCCGTACACGGCTCGGCGCCGGACATCGCGGGCACCGGCAAGGCCGACCCCACTGCCGCGATCCTCTCCGCAGCCCTGTTACTGCACCACCTGGCCACGCGCGGCTTCGGCCCCGGCCTGGACGGCGCCGCCCGCGCGATCGAGGCCGCCGCCGAGGCGGACCTGGCCCGCCGCTCGGGCCTCGGCGCGCGCAGCACCGCCGAGATCGGGGACGCGATCGCCGCCGAGGCGGCCACCCGGCGCTCCAACGCCGCGAACGGTGATGTATCGGGCAATGCGGACAGCGTAGGCAGGTGAGACGGTAGTCGTATTGGGTTACCGTCTCACTAGGCGAGAAAAACCTGTGTGACGGCCCCGGGCACCGCGTCCCCGCGCGGGCCGTCACGGTCACCCCCACCGACCGGCACCGGCCCATGAAGAGGACAGAAGCGATGACGACGATCGAGCTCAAACCGACCAGCGAACCGCTCGCCGCGGACCAGCGCGCCGCGATTCTCGCCGATCCCGGCTTCGGCCGGCACTTCACCGACCACATGGTCACCGTCAAGTACACCTCCGGCCGCGGCTGGCACGACGCGCAGCTTCGCCCGTACGGCCCGATCGAGCTCGATCCGGCGACCGCGGCGCTGCACTACGGCCAGGAGATCTTCGAGGGCCTCAAGGCGTACCGGCAGCAGGACGGCACGATCGCCTCGTTCCGGCCGCAGGCCAACGCGGCGCGGATGGCCCGCTCGGCGAAGCGGATGGGCATGCCCGAGCTGCCCGAGCAGCTGTTCCTCGGCGCGATCGACGCGCTGGTCAAGCAGGATGCGGCCTGGGTGCCGGACGACCCGGAGAAGTCGCTGTACCTGCGCCCGTTCATGTTCGCCACCGAGCCGGGCCTCGGGGTCAACCGGCCGGCCGGCGAGTACCTGTTCATGCTGATCGCCTCCCCGGCCGGCTCGTACTTCGGCGGGGTGGCCAAGCCGGTGCGGGTCTGGCTGAGCGAGGACTTCACCCGCGCGGCGCCCGGCGGCACCGGCGAGGCCAAGTGCGCGGGCAACTACGCCGCCTCGTTCCTGGCCCAGGCGCAGGCCGTCGAAGAGGGCTGCGACCAGGTGTGCTGGCTGGACGCGCACGAGCACAAGTACGTCGAGGAGATGGGCTCGAACAACCTGTTCTTCGTCTACGGCCAAGGCGAGGACGCGCGGCTGTTCACCCCGGCGCTCAACGGCGCGTTCCTGCCCGGCATCACCCGCGACTCGCTGCTCACGGCGGCGCAGGACCTCGGCATTCGGGCAGAGGAGGGCAGGCTGTCGGTCGAGCAGTGGCGGGCCGAGGCGGCCTCCGGCGCGATGACCGAGGTGTTCGGCTGCGGCACCGCCGCCGTGGTCACCCCGGTCGGCAGCGTGAAGTCGAAGTCCGGCGAGTTCACCGTCGCCGACGGCAAGCCCGGCGAGGTCACCATGCGGCTGCGCGAGCACCTGCTCGGCGTGCAGCGCGGCGAGGTCGCGGACAAGCACGAATGGCTGTACAAGATCGAGGGCTGAGAGCGGTCGCCCGGCGAGGGTATGTGAGCCTGACGTCCGCCGATCGCGCGTCACCGGCCGGTAAATCGGTGGAGCGCGATCGGCCGGGGTGTTTGACTCGCCCACGTGACCGACATCGCGACAGCTCCCGTCCCGGCGTCGAGCGGGGGAGCGGCGGCCGAGAAGTCCCTGTGGCGGCACCGCGACTTCCTACTGCTGTGGGGCGGCCAGACCGTCTCCGAATACGGCGACCAGATCTCCCGGCTCGCGCTGCCGCTGCTCGCGGTCACCGTGATCGGCGCGACGACGTTCGAGGTCTCCGTCATCGGGCTGCTCGGCTCGCTCGCCTTCCTGCTGCTGGCGCTGCCCGCCGGCGTGGTCGTCGACCGCACGGCCAAGCTTGCGCTGATGCTGTGGTGCGACGTGGCGCGCACGGCGGTGGTCGCGTCCATCCCGCTCGCGGCGGTGCTGTGGCACGTCACGCTGTGGCAGCTGTACGCCGTGGCGGGCGTGGCCGGCATTTTGTCAGTGTTCTTCGACGTCTCGTATCAGAGCTACCTGCCCGTGCTGGTCGGCCGGGACCGGCTCGTCGACGGGAACAGCAAGCTGACCACGACGCAGGAGCTCGCGCGCGTCACCGGTCCGTCGGCCGCGGGCGTGCTGATCGGCCTGCTCGGCGCGGCCAGGACCGTGCTCGGCGACGCGGTGTCGTTCGCCGTCAGCGCCCTGTCTCTCGCGCTGATCCGGACCCGCGAGACCCGGCACGCGCCCGAGCCCGGCGCGCAGCGCGTCGGCTTCCGCGCGGCGATGGGCGAGGGGCTCGGCTTCGTGCTGCGCGACCCGATCCTGCGGCACATCGTCGCCTGCACCGCCACCAGCAACTTCTTCGGTCAGGCCGAATCGGCGATCAGCATCGTGTTCCTGGTGCGCACGCTGCACGCGTCCGCGGCCGTCGTCGGCCTGGTGCTCGGGCTCGGTGCGGTGGGCGGCCTGCTCGGCGGGCTGATCGCCAAGCGGCTGGCCGCGCGGTTCGGCTCGGCGCGGGTGATCTGGCTGGCGATGGCACTGCCCGGCCCGCTTTACCTGTTGCAGCCGCTCGCGCAGCCCGGCTGGGGCGTGACCCTGTTCGTGATCGGGGAGATCGGCTACTCCGCGATGGCGATCGTCTACAACATCGGCCAGATCTCCTACCGGCAGGCCATCTGCCCGCCGGAGCTGCTCGGCCGGATGAACGCCAGCGTGCGCTGGATCGTCTGGGGCACCATCCCGTTCGGCGCGCTGTTCGGCGGCGCGCTGGGCACGTGGATCGGGCTGCGCGCGACGATGTGGGTGTGCTCGCTCGGGCTGTGGGGCGCCTGTCTGTGGCTGGTCTTCTCGCCGCTGTGCCGGATGCGTGACGTGCCGACCGGCGCCACCGCGGCGGCGTGACGTGCCGCTCACCGTGCGCCGTCCAGATGGCGGAACGCCGTGTTCACCCGCCGAAAACCGTGGCAGACTCGCGGCCATGTGGACCCGGCCGGAGATTATCAGCCGAGGCGCATCAGCACAGGGTTGACCAGGCTTCCGCGGAAACCACAGCCCCCCGCCGATGCGCAGACCTCTCGCGACCGCGAGGGGTCTTTCTGTTTTCACCGGACCGAACGGTCCACGAACCGGTCCGACTCCGAGGAAGCGACATGACGAGCGACGACTTCCACGTCTACGACACCACGCTGCGCGACGGCATGCAGCAGGAGGGCCTGAGCCCGTCGGTCGTCGACAAGCTCGCCATCGCCCGGCACCTGGACGGTCTCGGAGTCGGGTTCATCGAGGGAGGGTGGCCGGGGGCGATCCCCAAGGACACCGAATTCTTCAGGAGGGCTCGGACCGAGCTGGACCTGAAGCACGCGCGACTCGCCGCGTTCGGCTCAACCCGCCGGGCCGGTGTGAAGGCCGCCGACGACCCCCAGGTGGCCGCATTGCGCGATTCCCTCGCGCCGGTCGTGACGCTCGTCGCCAAGGCGCACGAGCGGCACGTCGAACTGGCCGTGCGCACCACGCTCAAGGAGAACCTGGAGATGTGGCGGGACACGGTCGCGCACCTGGTGGCCGAGGGCCGCCGGGTGTTCGTCGACGCGGAGCACTTCTTCGACGGCTACCTCCTCAACCGCGAGTACGCCCTCGAATGCGTGCGCGCGGCGGTCGAGGCCGGCGCTTCGCTGGTAGCCCTCTGCGACACCAACGGCGGCATGCTGCCGAACCAGATCGGCGACGTGGTCGCGGACGTGATCGACGTCACCGGCGCGCGCGTCGGCATCCACTGCCACGACGACTCAGGCTGCGCGGTGGCGAACTCGCTGGCCGCGATCGACGCCGGGGCCACGCACGTGCAGGGCGCCGCCAACGGCTACGGCGAGCGCACCGGCAACGCGAACCTGTTCACCATCGTGGCCAACCTCCAGCTCAAGAAGGGCCGCCGGGTCGTCCCGGACGGCGCGCTGGTCGAGATGACCCGGATCGCGCACGCGATCTCCGAGGTCACCAACGTCGCGCCGTACACGAAGCAGCCGTACGTCGGCTTCTCCGCCTTCGCGCACAAGGCCGGCATCCACGCGTCCGCGATCAAGGCCGACCCGAACCTGTACCAGCACGTGGACCCGGCCGTGGTCGGCAACGACATGCGGATGCTGGTCTCCGAGATGGCGGGGCGCGCCTCGATCGAGCTCAAGGGCCGCGAACTGGGCTACGACCTGTCCGGCGACCGCGCGGCGCTGACCCGGATCACCGACCGGGTCAAGGAGCTGGAGGCGGCCGGTCACTCGTTCGAGGCCGCCGACGCGTCCTTCGAGCTGCTGCTGCGCACCGAGCTGGACGTCGCCCCGGCCTCGTTCTTCACCGTCGAGTCGTGGCGGGTGATCGTCGAGGAGACCGCGGACGGCCGGCACGTGAGCGAGGCCACCGTGAAGGTGCACGCGAAGGGCGAGCGGATCATCGCGACCGGCGAGGGCAACGGTCCGGTCAACGCGCTGGACACCGCGCTGCGTCAGGCACTCGGCCAGCTGTACCCGGAGCTGGCGCGGCTGGAGCTGACCGACTACAAGGTGCGCATCCTCGAAGGCGACCACGGCTCCCAGTCGCGCACCCGGGTGCTGATCGAGACCAGCAACGGCGAGGACAGCTGGTCGACGGTCGGCGTCGAGGAGAACATCGTCGCCGCCTCGTGGACCGCGATCGTGGACGCCGTGACGTACGGCCTGCTGCGCGACCACGGCTGAACCGGCCGCGTGACGGCGCGCCTCGGGGCGTGCGATATCCCGTCATGGCCGCCGCCCGCGTCCCGGTAGGCTCGGATCCGTGCGTATCGCGAGATTCTCCCTGCCGGACTCCGCGGCCGACGCCGGGGCCGTGCGCTTCGGCCTGGTCGAGGGCGAGCTTGAGCAGCCGGCCACGATGGTGATCGCCGAGCTGGCCGGACACCCGTTCACCCCCGAGCCGCAGCCGACCGGCCGCGCCTGGCCGCTGGAGGAGGTGCGCCTGCTCGCCCCGGTGCTGCCCAGCAAGATCGCCGCGATCGGCCGCAACTACGCGGATCACGCGAAGGAGATGGGCAACGAGGTCCCGGAGGTGCCGATCACCTTCCTCAAGCCCTCGACCAGCGTCATCGGCCCGAACGAGACCATCGTGTACCCCGAGGTCTCCAAAGAGGTGCACTACGAGGCGGAGCTCGCGGTCGTCATCGGCCGGCTGTGCCGCCAGGTGCCGCGCGAGCGCGTCAAGGACGTGGTGCTCGGTTATACCTGTGCCAACGACGTGTCCGCGCGCGACCTGCAGCGCGCCGAAGGACAGTGGGGCCGGGCCAAGGGCTTCGACACCTTCTGCCCGCTCGGCCCGTGGATCGAGACCGCCGTCGACCCGGCGGACCTGGCCGTGACGTGCACCGTCAACGACGAGCTGAAGCAGGCCGGGCGCACCTCGCAGATGATCCGGGACGTCGCCGCGCTGGTCGCGCACATCTCGGAGGCGATGACGCTGCTGCCCGGCGACGTGATCCTGACCGGCACCCCGGCCGGGGTCGGCCCGCTGCGGATCGGCGACTCCGTGTCGGTCAGCATCGAGAACATCGGCACCCTGACGAACCGGGTGGTCGGCAGTGAGTGAGGGCAGTGTGAGTGAGGGCAGTGTGAATAAGGGAGCTGAAATGCAGGGCGTGCGTGTGCGCTTCCCGCCGTCGCCGACCGGCGATCCGCACGTCGGCATGGTGCGGTCCGCGCTGTTCAACTACGCCTTCGCGCGGCACTACGGCGGCACGTTCGTCTTCCGGATCGAGGACACCGACGCGGCGCGCAACACCGAGCAGTCCTACCGCGCGCTGCTCGACACGCTGCGCTGGATGGGCCTGGAATGGGACGAGGGCCCCGAAGCCGGCGGCCCGTACGGCCCCTACCGCCAGTCCGAGCGCTCCGCGATCTACGCCGACATCGCCGCGCGCCTGAAGGCGGCCGGCCACGCGTACGACTGCTACTGCACCGCCGAGGAGCTGGAGGCCGGCCGCGAGCGTGCCAAGGCCGCGAAGCGTACCCCCGGATACGAGGGCACCTGCCGGAACCTGACGCCGGAGCAGATCGCGGCGCATCAGGCCGACGGCCGTACCAGTGTGCTGCGATTCCGGATGCCGGACAAGCAGCTGGCCTGGAACGACATCGTGCGCGGCGAGATCAGCTTCGCTCCGGAGAACGTGCCCGACTACGTACTGGTGCGCGCCGACGGCTCGCCGCTGTACACGCTGGTCAACCCGGTCGACGACGCCATGATGCGGATCACGCACGTGCTGCGCGGCGAGGACCTGCTCTCCTCGACGCCCCGTCAGCTCCCGCTGCACGAGGCGCTGATCGAGCTCGGCGTGTCCGAGCGCGTCCCCGAGTTCGGCCACCTGCCGTACGTGATGGGCGAGGGCAACAAGAAGCTGTCCAAGCGCGACCCCGAGGCGTCGTTCAGCTACTACGTCAAGCGGGGCTTCCTGCCCGAGGGCGTGCTGAACTACCTGGCGCTGCTCGGCTGGTCGATGGGCGAGGACCAGGAGCTGTTCTCCAAGGACGAGCTGGTCGCCGCGTTCGACGGCACCCGCGTCTCGGCCAACCCGGCGCGCTTCGACCTGAAGAAGTGCGAGGCGATCAACGCCGTGCACCTGCGCCGGCTCGATCCCGAGGACCTGGCCAAGCGGATCCTGCCGTTCCTGGACGGCGCCGGCCTGCTCGCGGGCGGCGCGCCGGACGGCCACCTGGCGAACGACGCCGAGTGGAGGACGCTGCTGGCCGCCGTCCCGCTGATCCAGGAGCGGATGGTCGTGCTGTCCGAGGCGGTCGGCATGGTCGGCTTCCTGTTCACCGCCGAGGACAGGTTCCAGGTCGACGCCGCCGATGCGGAGAAGGTGCTGACGCCGGAGGCCAAGCCGGTGCTGGAAGCCGCCGTCGCGGCCCTCGAAACGCTGCCGCAGTGGTCCACGTCCGCGATCGAGGAGGGCCTGCGCGCGGCGCTGATCGAGGGGCTGGGCCTCAAGCCCAAGGTCGCGTTCACCGCGATCCGGGTCGCCGTGACCGGCCGCCGCGTCTCGCCGCCGCTGTTCGAGTCGCTGGAGCTGCTCGGCCGCGAGCGTACGCTCTCCCGGCTGCGCGCCGCCGCGTGACCGTGACGGAGCCGACCCGGCCGCGGTCGCGGCAGCCGGTCATATCCGCGGTCTTGTTCGACCTCGACCGCACTCTGATCGACCTGGAACGGGCCACCCGCCTCGCGATCGGCGCGCACGTCGGTCCCGAGGCGTACCCGGAGTGGAAGCGGCTGGAGCGGCTGCACGTCCAGCGGTACGTCGACGGCGTGTCCACGATCGAGGGACAGCGCCGGGACCGGGTGCGCGAGATGACCGGCGAGCCGATGACCGACGAGCGGGCCGACGCCTGGTTCGCCGCGTACCGGGCGCGCCTGGAGACCGAGCTGCGCCTGTTCGAGGACACCGTCGCGGCGCTCGACCACATCGAGGCCGGGCTCGGCGTCCCGGTCGGCATCGTGACCAACATGGAGACCGACTACCAGTTGGCCAAGATGACCGCGGTCGGCCTCGACCCCGGCCGCTTCGCCTGCTTCCTCGGCACCGACCGCCTGCCCGCGCCCAAGCCGAGCCCCGAGGCGTTCCGGCACGCCTGCGCCGTCCTCGGCCTCCCGGTGGACCGCAGCGTGGTCTTCGTCGGCGACGAACCGAACACCGACGCCCTCGGCGCGCACCGGGCCGGCCTGCGCGGTGTGTGGCTGGACCGCCCCGACGGCCTCGCCTCGCTGGACCCGGATCCGCCCGCCTGGGTCGAGCGCATCACCGGCCTCGCGCAGCTGCCCGCCCTGCTCGGCCGCCC
>JBOHCW010000188.1:0-21356 GCA_050725375.1 Actinocrinis sp.
GTCGTCGGCTGTGTTGACTGTGTTGACTGCGTGGACTGCGTGGACTGCGTGGACTGCGTGGATCGCGGTCGCGGCTTTGGCGGTGTCTCGGTCGTCAGGGTCGTCAGGGTCGTCAGATGGCCGAGCCGGCTGCGGCGCCGGCCGTGTCGGCTGTCCGTTTCAGGTGGACATTGGTGATCCGGCCACTGACATCGCGGCCGCGTGGGTGCTGCTGCCGGCCGGCGCGCGGTCGCTATTCCTCGACGCCTACGCGCGCGCCGACTCGGCGATGATCCAGCGCGCGCAGGGGTGGGCCGCCCTGCGCGCGCTGTCGCTGATCACCATCGGCCGGGCCCGGACGCGCGGGCTGCCCGCGGTAAGCCGACCTCGGAGCGATTGGGTCTCGCGACGCTGGAACGTGTCATGGACTGGAACAGCTGAGCGTCGGCGCGGGTGTGGACGCGCCGGTGCCCGTGAAGCCGAACGTCGTGCTCCCACCTGCGGGTATGGCACCGTTATAGGACAAGTTCGCCACAGTCACGTTGCTGCCGCTCACAGTCAGCGCGCCGTTCCACAACTGGCTGATCGCCTGGCCGCTGGGCAGCGTCCAGTGCACGGTCCAGCCGTTGATCGCAGTGCTCGACGAACTGTCGGCCACCGTCACCGAGGACTGGAAGCCGCCCGGCCAGCTGTTCACGACGCTGTACGTCGCGGTGCAGCCGGATCCGGTCGGAGTGGTCGGGGTCGCGGACGGGCTCGGGCTGGCGCTCTGGCTTGGGCTCTGGCTCGGAGACTGGCTAGGGCTCTGGCTCGGGCTAGGGCTCGGGCTTGTTGACGGGCTCGGGCTCGTGCTCGGCGTCGGTGACGGGGACTGGGTCGCGCCTGCCGCGATCTTGTACGTGACCAGGGATCGCGCCGGAACCGTCGCGGTGAACGTGCCGCCGGTGAGCGCGATGGGGGACTGTGCCGCGGTGCCGGCCGTCGCGTTGGTCAGGTACGGCGTGACAGTGCCCGTCGACGCCGCGCCCACGTTGGACACGCTGTAGCCGGCCGTGGTGGCGGTGTTCGCGGAGTTGAGGGCCACGATCACGACCGAGCCGTCCGCGTTGCGGTACGCGCTCACCGTCAGGCCGGACGCCGCGCTGCTCGCGGAGATGCGCACGGCGCCGGGGCGGACGAAGCGGCTGAAGTTCGCGAAGGCGTAGAAGCGCTTGGAGGGCGTCAGGGTGCTACCGGACAGGCCGATCAGTGAGCTGTCATGGCTCGTCGCGCTGATTCCCCACCAGTACAGGAACGCACTGAGATTCGCGTTCGACATGCCGGTCTGGATGTTCTGCGCCCAGGTGAAACCGGAGTCCTGCGTGCCGTCGTCCCAGGCCGTGTCCCAGTTGCTGCCGTTGAGCGACCACTCCGACTCCCACACCGGACGCCCGCCGCTGCTCGTCGGGCTGGTCGGCGCACTGGAATAACCGTGGCTGGTGAACAGGCCCACGTCCCCGTTCGCGGTCGCGTTGCCCGTCACGGCACTGACGTAGCCGGGCAGCAGGTTGAAGCCGAGCGTGTCGCAGCAGGCTGCCTTGGTCGGCAGCCCGGACGCCTTCAGGGTCGGGCTCAGGACGCTCAGGAAGCTGGCCGCCTGCGTGGAGTTGACCAGCATGCTGGAGTAGCTGGTGGTCAGCGACGGCTCGTTGACGAAGCCGACGTAAGACGGCGTGAGCCCCACCGACGCCCAGTTCTTCGCATGCTGAGTCAGGTAGTTCGCATAGGCCTGGCGCCAGTCGCCGCTACCGCACGTAGCACCGGGCGTACCGCACAGCGAGCCGCCGTTCGCCTCGCTGCCGTTGGTCTTCATGAAGCCGGGCGCGCTCCAGGCGTCGTTGTAGAAGTCCGTGACGCCGTACGTCTTGGCCTGCTTGGCCAACCACAGCTGGCCCTCGTCGGTGGCATCGCTGCCGCCGTTCCAGACGTACGTCGGCGTCGCGGACGGGCTGCCGGGGCTGTTCGGCTCCATCGTGTCGGCCGGGGTGGACGGGATGATGCTTCGCAGGATGCTGAACCCGGCGCCGGTGCTCGGGCTGAACAGCAGGTCCAGCGCCTGGGTACGCGCGGCGCCGGTCAGGTTCCTGATCGAGTTCGCCTGCCCGAACGCCTCGGACATGCCGAAGCCGTCAATGGTCTGGTACGTCGTGCCGCCGTTCACGGACACGGTGGACGCCGCGGCGGCGGGTGTCTGGGAGACCGCCGCGAGCATGCCGACGCCGAGCAGGCCGGCGACCCCGGCGCTCACCCACCGGCCGCGGCGGATTGATCTGGTCATCTGGACCTTCCTGGCGTATGGGGATGGACCGGGTCAGCATCGGCGAGGGACGCGTCCGCCGCCATGCGGTCGGTGACGGATGCGCGCCACGCGCGGTGCGCGGCGCGTTCATCAGGGGTCGAGAACGTTTCGAGACCGGGCGCGGGCCGCCCTGCGTGAAAACTTCACGGGCGCACGGATGCCGGACGTGGGCCGCGCGGCCTCGGGAGCGCGTCCGCCCCATGATTCGAAGCGCTTCGACTTTGAGTCGGTCAAGACCGCTCACGGAAATCCCTCACCGAAGCCATTGTGCCGACGACGTCCCACGGTTTAGCATCCCGAATGAATCGAAGCGCTTCGACGATGAGGAGCCCCGATGCTCTCGATCACCGGTAGGGTTAGACGAACCACAATGGTCACGGCGGCCTTGCTCGTCGCGACGACGGCGCTGTCCGCCTGCGGCAGCAGTTCCGGCTCCACAGGCTCTTCGGGCAAGGTGCTCACGCTCTGGGACTATGAGTCGGCGGACAGCGCGATGGGCCTGGCCTGGGCGCAGGCGGTCAAGGACTTCCAGGCGGCGCATCCGGGCGTCACCGTCAAGGTCGAGACCAAGACCTTCGAGCAGCTGCAGAAGACGGCGCCGATGGTCCTGAACTCGCGCAACGCCCCGGACATCCTGGAGTACAACAAGGGCAACGCGACGGCCGGGCTGCTGTCCAAGCAGGGTCTGCTCACCAATCTGACCGCCCAGGTGGCCAAGTACGGCTGGGACAAGAAGCTCAGCCCGAGCGTCGCGGTGACCTCGCGCTACAGCAACGGGATCATGGGCTCCGGCGACTGGTACGGCATACCCGACTACGCCGAGTACGCGATGGTCTACTACAACGCCGACATGTTCAACAAGTACAACGTGCCGGTGCCGAAGACCTTCGCCGACTTCACCGCGGCGATGGACACCTTCGTCCAGCACGGGATCACGCCGCTGGCCAACGCCGGCGCGGAGTACCCGGCGCAGCAGTACCTTTACGATCTTGCCCTGAGTAAGGCGGACCCGAGCTGGGTGACCGACTACCAGATCAAGGGCAAGGCGAACTTCCACGACGCGGCCTGGACGTACGCGGCCAACACGCTCGCCGCCTGGGTCAAGAAGGGCTATATCGCCAAGAACTCGGTGAGCCTGAAGGCCACCGACATGGGCAACGCCTTCGAGTCCGGCAAGAGCCCGATGATGGTGTCCGGCAGCTGGTGGTACGGCACGTTCGAATCCGAGATCAAGACCTTCAGCTGGGACACCTTCCTGTGGCCGGGCACCAGCCTGGTGCCGGGCTCCGGCGGCAACCTGTGGGTCGTGCCGAACAACTCGCCCAACAAGCAGTTGGCGTACGACTTCATCAACACCACGCTGCAGAAGGACATCCAGGACCTGATCGCCAACAAGGGCGCGGTCCCGGTCGCGGCGAGCCCGGCGGACGTGACCGATCCCAAGGCCAAGAAGCTGATCCAGAACTACAACACCCTCGCCGGTTCCGGCGGCCTGGGCTACTACCCGGACTGGCCCGTGCCGGGGTTCTACGACAACCTCACGGCCGGCACGCAGGACCTGATGAACGGTAAGGACTCGAACTCGGTGCTCGGCACCCTCCAGTCCCAGTACCAGCAGGGTCTGAGCCAGTGACCATGGCCGGAGCCGGGGACGCGACCACGGTCGCGTCCCCGGGCGGTGCCTCCGCGCGAGCGTCTTCGGACGCTGGTGCGGACGGTCGCACTACCCGGTCACACACCGCCCGGTCACACACCGCCCGGCCGCGCACCGCCCGGCCGCGCGGCGGCCGGCGCACCGGGCGCGGCTACCCGCTGTTCCTGGTGCCCGGCGCGGTGCTGTTCACCGCCGTGATCGCGGTCCCGTTCGGGATGAACGTCTGGATCAGCTTCAACCGCTGGCAGGGCATCGGCCCGATGACGTGGGTGGGCCTGGAGAACTACCGGCGGCTGTTCGCCGACTCGGTGTTCTGGTCCTCGTTCTGGCACAACGTGCTGCTGGTCATCGCGATGGCCCTGGTGCCGACCGCCCTCGGACTGGTCGTCGCGGCGGCGCTGTTCGACTTCGTCGGCAAGCGGTTCGGCGCGCGCACCGCGAGCGTCCTGCGCGCCTGCTTCTACCTGCCGCAGGTCATGCCGCTCGCGGTGATGGGCGTGGTGTGGGGCTGGATCCTCGCGCCGGACAGCGGCGTGCTCAACTCGGCGCTGCGCGACGTCGGTCTCAGCTCCCTGGCCCACGACTGGCTCGGCGACCCGAAGACCGCGCTGTACTCGATCATGGGTGTCATGGTGTGGATCCAGCTCGGCTTCCCGCTGGTGGTGTTCATGGCCGGCCTGCAGCGGATCGACCCGGCGCTGTACGAGGCCGCGGAACTGGACGGCGCGTCGTGGCGGCACCGGCTGTGGCACGTGACGGTCCCGCAGATCCGGCCGGAGTTCTACGTCGTGCTGCTGATGTGCACGATCGCCGCGCTCAAGGCCTTCGCGCCGATCTACGTGCTCACCCGCGGCGGCCCCGGCGTGTCGACCGACATCCCGTCGTACTTCTCGTACCAGAACTTCTTCGAGAAGACGCAGGTCGGCTACGGCGCCGCGACCGCCACCGTCCTCGCCGTCATCACGTTGGTCATCACCGCCGGATTCATCTTCATGCAGTTCCGCCACCAGGACGAGGAGGGCTGATCGTGTCCGTGTACACCGCACGCTTGGGACGCGGCGGCCCTCAGTCCCGCGCCGGCAAAGGCAGGCGGGGCCGCACGTTCCGCGGCTACCCGGTACTGCTGGTCTTCATCGTGCTGGCGCTGCTGATGATCGCGCCGTTCGCACTGGTCGCGATGAACGCGGTCAAGACCAGCACGGACTACGCCGCGCACGGGCCGCTCGCCCTGCCGCACGCGTTCAGCCTGGACAACCTCAAGACCTTCTGGAACCTGGTCGACTTCGGCCACGTCCTGCTCAACAGCTTCCTGATCAGCGCCGCCGTCGCGGTCCTGGCCGTCCTGCTGTCGGTGCTGAACGCGTACGCGCTGGGCATCGGGCGTGTCAGGGGCCGAACGTGGATCATCGTGGCGTTCCTGATCGCGAACCTGCTGCCGCAGGAGGGCCTGGTCTACCCGCTGTACTACCTGGCCAAGCAGGTCGGGCTGTACGACACGCGCACGGCCGTGGTCATCATCTTCACCGTCATCCAGAGCGCGTTCGGCACCTACCTGCTCTCCTCGGTGCTCGGCGCGTTCCCGCGCGAGATCCTGGAGGCGGCCCGGATCGACGGCGCCGGCACCTGGCGGATCCTGTGGCGGGTCGTGGTCCCGGTCAGCCGCCCGACCCTCGGGGTGCTGCTGACCTTCTTCTTCATCTGGACCTGGAACGAGTTCCTGCTGCCGCTGATCTTCCTGGTCTCCAACCAGAACCAGACGGTCCCGGTCGCGCTCGGCGTCGCGCAGGGCGAGCACATCGTGGACGTCACGATGCAGGCCGCCTCGGGACTGCTCGGCATCCTGCCCGCGATCGTCTTCTTCCTGATCTTCCAGCGCACGCTCACCCGCGGCGTGACCGTCGGCGCCGTCAAGTGACGCCCGGCCCACAGCGGTCCGGGCCTCGCGGCCCGCGCCACATCTCAAGGCTCCGCGACCGAAAGGCCACTTCGTGAAGTTCACCGACGGCTACTGGCGGATACGGCAGGGCGTGCGCGCCTTCTACCCGGCGCAGGTCCTCGACGCGGAGCCCGGACCTCAGGGCCTTGAGGTGCACGCGCCGACCCGCCGGATCGAGCGGCGCGGCGACCTGCTCGACGGTCCGGTGCTCACCGTCGCGTTCACCGCCCCGATGCCGGACGTGATCGGCGTGCGGGTGACCCACTTCGCCCAAGCCGAGCCCGGACCGCGCTTCGAGCTCGACCTCAACGGCTCCGACGCAGGCCAGAGCACGTGTGAGGAAGGCGAGCCGATCGTCTTTCGCTCCGGCGCGCTCACCGCGCGGATGCCCGCGCGCGGCGAGAGCTGGGCGCTGGACTTCTTCGGCGAGGGCCGCAGGCTGACCGGCAGCGGCGGCCGGGCGATGGCCGCGATCGCCGCCGAGGCCGCCGCGGACCCGGCCGCGGACACCGGAGCCGCACCGACCGTGGCGAGCGAATCAGGCCACTTCATTCGCGAGCAGCTCGACCTCGGCGTGGACGACTTCGTGTACGGCCTCGGCGAGCGCTTCGGCCCGCTGGTGCGCAACGGTCAGAGCCTTGACATCTGGAACGCGGACGGCGGCACGGCCAGCGAGCAGGCGTACAAGAACGTCCCGTTCTTCCTGACCAACGCGGGCTACGGCGTCTTCGTCAACCATCCCGGCCGCGTGTCGTTCGAGGTGGCCTCCGAGGCGGTCAAGCGGGTGCAGTTCAGCGTGCCCGGCCACAGCCTGGAGTACTTCCTGGTCTACGGCCCGACGCCGCGCGAGATCCTGCGCAAGTACACGGCGCTGACCGGCCGCCCGGCGCTGCCGCCGGCCTGGTCGTTCGGCCTGTGGCTGACCACCTCGTTCACCACGCGGTACGACGAGGAGACGGTCACCGGCGTGATCGACGAGATGGCCCGGCGCGGCCTGCCGCTGTCGGTGTTCCACTTCGACACGTTCTGGATGCGCGAGCACCACTGGTGCGACTTCGAGTGGGACACCCGGGTCTTCCCCGACCCGCAGGGCATGCTGCGCCGCCTCAAGGCCGCCGGCCTGCGAATCAGTGTGTGGATCAACCCGTACATCGCCCAGCGTTCGAAGCTGTTCGCCGAGGGCGCCGCCGCCGGCTACCTGCTCACGCGCGCGGACGGCACGGTATGGCAGTCGGACTACTGGCAGCCGGGTATGGCAGTGGTCGACTTCACCAATCCCGAGGCCCGCGAATGGTTCGCGGCGAAGCTGGACGTGCTGCTGGAGATGGGCGTGGACTGCTTCAAGACCGACTTCGGCGAGCGCATCCCGACCGACGTGCGGTACTTCGACGGCTCCGATCCGCAGCGCATGCACAACTATTACCCGTACCTGTACAACAAGACGGTGTTCGACCTGCTGCGCAAGCGGCGCGGCGAGGGCGAGGCGGTGCTGTTCGCCAGGTCGGCCACGGCCGGCTCGCAGAGCTTCCCGGTGCACTGGGGCGGCGACTGCGAGGCGACCTTCGAGTCGATGGCCGAGACGCTGCGCGGCGGCCTGTCGCTGGGCATGTCGGGCTTCGGATTCTGGAGCCACGACATCGGCGGCTTCGAGGGCACCCCGACGCCCGCGCTGTTCAAGCGCTGGATCGCCTTCGGCCTGCTGTCCTCGCACAGCCGGCTGCACGGCAGCGGCTCGTACCGCGTCCCGTGGCAGTTCGACGAGGAGTCGGTCGACGTCCTGCGCCACTTCACCCGGCTGAAGGCGCGGCTGATGCCGTACCTGTACGGCGCGGCCGGCCAGGCCGTGGCCGAGGGTGTGCCCGTGATGCGCGCGATGGTGCTCGACTTCCCGCACGACCCGGCCGTCACCCACCTCGACCGGCAGTTCATGCTCGGCGACGACCTGCTCGTCGCGCCGGTCTTCAGCGAAGAGGGGGAGGTGACGTACTACGTGCCGGCCGGTACGTGGACGAACGTCCTCACCGGCGAGCGCGTCCAGGGCGCGGCCTGGCACAAGGAGACGCACGACGCGTTCGGCCTCCCGCTGCTCGCCCGCCCCGGCTCGGTCATCCCGTTCGGCGCGACGAGCGAGCGTCCGGACTACGACTTCGCCGACGGCGTCACCCTTCGCATATACGAACTCGCCGACGGCGCCAACGTGACCACCACGATCCCGCGGTCGGGTCCCGAGGCCGCCGAGCCGACGACGTTCACGACGTCACGCGCCGGCGCCGAGATCCGGGTGCGCGCGACCGGCGACGTGCCCGCGACCTGGCGCGTGCAGCTGTGCGGCATCCATCAGGCCACGGCGACTGACGGCGCGACCTCGATCCCTGACGCCCTCGGGCTGATCGTCGAGTCCTCGTCCCCGGCCGTCACGATCACGCAGGACGCCGGCTAGCCGCCGGACTCGTTGATCCGATCCAGCAGGGACAGCAGCGTCGCGCGCTGCGTCTCGTCCAGCGGCGCGAACGAGGCCGCCAGCACCTCCCGCGCGATCGGCCACCCGGCGGCCAGCACCCGCTCGCCCTCCGGCGTCAGATGATGTTCGATGCGGCGGCCGCGACCCGGCCGCCGCTCGATCAGCCGCTGCGCCTCAAGCCGCCCGGCGAGTGTTCCGAACGCCTGCTCGCCCTGGAACGTCGACGCCGCGAGCTCACGTCCCGACGCGGCGGGCAGCCGCGCGATCGCGCGCAGCCCGTCCCACTGCGCCAGCGTCGTCCCGACCTGCGCGAGGTTGGTCTCCAGCGCGCGGTGATGACGGTATTGCGCCAGCTTGACGGCGCGCCCGAGCGCTTCGATGTCCACATGCACGGCCCGATCGTAACCCAACCACGCTTGTTTAACCACACAAACGTGGCCACGCTTGCGTAACTATGCATACGTGGTTAGAGTCGGCCGCATGACGCAGCCGAATCCGAACCCCGAGGCCCGCACGGTCACCGTTCACCGCGACGGCGCCCGATCCGTCCCCATCACGTTCACCGACCAGGGCAGCGGCAGTCCGACCCTCGTCCTGCACGGCGGGGGCGGCCCGGCCACCGTCGCCGGCCTGGCCGCGCAGCTGGCCCGGACCGCGCGCGTGATCACCCCGACCCATCCCGGCTGGGAGGGCACGCCGCGCCCCGAGTGGCTCGCGTCCGTCGCAGAGATCGCCGACGCGTACACCAGTCTGCTCGCCGAGCAGGATCTGCGCGGCGTCCGGATCGTCGGCTCGTCCATCGGCGGCTGGATCGCGGCCGAGATCGCCCTGCGCGACACCGACGGCCGGGTCACCTCACTCGTGCTCATCGACTCCGGCGGCATCGAGGTCGAGAACGAGCCGATGCGCGACATCTTCACCCTCGATCCGCGCGGCGTCGCAGAGTACAGCTTCCACGACCCGCAGCGCTTTTACATCGACCCGGCCACCCTCACCGAGCAGCAGATCGCCACCCGCGTGGCCAACATGGCCACCCTGCGCGCGATCGCCGGCGACCCGTACATGTACGACCCGACACTCGCGGAGCGACTGAAGGCGATCCACGTCCCAACCCTCGTCCTGTGGGGCGAGTCAGACCGCATCTTCACGCCCGCTTACGGCAAGGCCTTCGCCGACTCGATCCCCGGCGCGCGCTTCGCGGTCATCCCCGAGGCCGGCCACCTCCCGCAGATCGAGCAGCCGGCCGCTGCCCTCGAAGCACTCGCCGAGTTCGCCGGCCGGTCGTAGCCCGCCGTCCGCGGCGTGACGGGCGCGTTGTAGCGCAAGGGGCGCACTCCGGCGCTCGCGCCATTCGGGTATCTGAGCCATCATCCTGATTCGCATACTCCGAGGTCGGCGCGTCAATCCCTACGGCATACGGTGGCGCATCGTCGCCTTTTTCACAGGCCTCTGCTATGTACTTACGCCGCAGGTGTTACAGAAGACACATACCGGGCACGCGCGCGGGCCGATACGTTCGAACGCGTCGTCAGGCTCGCGGGCCCGGAGAGTTGTCCTCGCACCGGCTGCACGGAGGCTTAAAGATGCCGCAGGACGTATCGTTCGCCATCGCTTTCACCACCCCCATCAGCCCGCACGCCGACGGAGTCCGGGCCCGGCACCGCGAGTGGGTGCTCTCGCACGGCCTGGTGCGCAGCGAGGCGGGGCTTGCCGAATACGAGTCCTGGGACCTGCCGCAGGCGGCGGCGCGTACGTACCCTTACGCGTCGGCCGAGGACATGTACATGCTGATGAACTGGTTCTCGCTGGCCTTCCTGTTCGACGACCAGTTCGACGCGACCGTGCCGGGGCACGCCGCGCTGGTCGGGGAGGTGGCCCGGGAGATGATTACCATCCCGTACCGGCCGGCGCATTCGCGGCCGGACGTGGTGTGCCCGGTCACGCTGGCCTGGTCCGAGGTGTGGGCGTGGTTGAGCGACGGGATGTCGCAGACCTGGATGGACCGCTTCAGTTCGTCCTGGTCGCGCTTCCTGGCCGCGCACACGCACGAGGTGCGCCTGTCCGCCGAGGGCGTGATCCTCGGCCTGGGCGAGTACCTGGCGCTGCGCCGGATCACCGTGGGCATCCACCACTCGATCGACGCCGCCGAGCGCAGCCGCCGCTTCGAGGTGCCCGCCCGGATCCAGGCGCACCCGCTGATGCGCCGGATGCGCAACGCCGCGGCCGACGCGATCGCGTACATGAACGACATCCACTCGCTGGAGCGCGAGGAGCGGCGCGGCGATCCGCACAACCTGGTCACCGTCCTGAGCCGGGACCGGCACCTGCCCCGGCGCGAGGCGATCGAGGAGGCGGTGCGGATGACGGTCGGTCACCTCGACCTGTATATGAGCCTTGAGTCGCAGTTACCTCCGCTCTGCGAGGAGCTGGGCCTCGACCCGCAGGACCGGCGCGCCGTGGCGATGGGCGTCGAGGGCATCCGCGACTGGATACGCGGGAACTACGACTGGGCGGTGAACACCGGCCGGTACATGTCCGAGAAGTCGGGACTCGCGGCGGACTCCGAGCGGCTCGGGCACGGGTTCGTGGACGACCTGCTGCCGCAGGCGTCGAGGTAGGAGCACCGGCAGACGGGTTCACGCCGACGGCGGTCGGTGCCGCGACTCTCGGCACCGACCGCCGTCGGATTTCCTTTGCGCGCCGGTACTTCAGCGCGTCTGCCAGGCCTGATTAACGGCCGAGCAGCCTGTTGATCAGGGCCCTCCAACGCGATCTCGGCGCCGCCGGAACGTACGGTTCGGCGTACGGGGACGTCGGCACGCCCGGCTGCGGCACCTGCGTCTGCGGCTGCTGCGATCCGGCCGCCGATGTCGCCGTCGCCGTCGCCTTCGGCGTCGACGGCGCGCTCACCTCCGCCGGCGGCGGGGTCGGCGCCGGGCGGCGGCCGGCGAACTCGGCCGGCAGCTCGTCCAGGTGCCGCGACCAGGTCGACGAGGTCCAGCTCAGCCCCGCGTCGGCCACCGCCAAGTGGGTGTCGGGCAGCCGTGCGAGCAGCGCGTCGACCGCGGTGTCCGTGATGGCGCGGCCGATGTCCTGGCCCGGGCACTCGTGCGGGCCGCGGCTGAACGCCAGGTGCGAGCGGTTGCCGTGCAGCGGCGTCGTCGGGTCGGCGCGCACGGCCGGGTCCGCGTTGCCGGCCGCGAAGCCGAGCACCAGCAGGTCGCCGCTCTTGATCTGCTGGCCGCCGAACTCCATGTCGCCGGTGGCGAACCGGCCCGGGCACACCGCCAGCGGCGGCTCGTCCCACAGCACCTGCTCGACCGCGTCCGGGATCGTCATCAGGCCGCCGGTCAGCGAGGCGCGGAAGCGCTGGTCGGTGAGCACGACCCGCATCGTGTTCGCGATCAGGTTGGTCGTGGTCTCGTTCGCCGCGATCAGCACCAGTCGCAGGTGGCTGAGAACCTCCTCCTCGGTCAGCTGCGCGGGGTGCGCGATGAGCCAGGACGCGAAGTCGTGCCCCGGCTCGGCCCGCTTGGCCGCGACCAGGTCGGCCAGCGCGCCGACGATGAAGTCGTTGTGGGCCAGGGCGTTCTCGCCGCCCTTGATCAGCTCGGTGCACGCCTCGACCAGCCGCGGCCCCAACTCCTCCGGCATCCCGAACATCCGGGTGAGCACGAGCATCGGCAGGTGCTTCGCGTACTGGGACAGCAGCTCCACGCGGCCGGCCCCGGCGAACTCGTCGATGAGCTGATTCGCGTACCGCTGGATGTGCCGGCGGATGCCGTGCCGGTCGAAGCGCGCGAGGCTGTCGTTGACCGCCGAGCGCAGCCGCCGGTGCTCCTCGCCGTCCTGCGAGACGCAGTCCGGCCGCCAGCCGATCATCGGGATGATCGGGGCGTCGGCCGGCACCCGGCCCTCGTTCCAGTCGCGCCAGATGCGCGCGTCGCGGGAGAAGCGGGCCGGCGTGCGCGCGGCCTCCATGTTCTCCCGGTAGCCCAGCACGAGCCAGGCCGGCACGTCGCCCTCGAGCAGCACCGGGGCGACCGATCCGTGCTCGGTGCGCAGCTTCTCGTAGAGGCCGGCCGGGTCCGCTTCGGCCTCGCCTCCGTACAGGCGGGTGTACATGCCGTGGGCCGGGCAGCCGGGCGGCGGCATCGCCCCGGCCTCGGCCTGGGGGTGGTCGGACGGGATGGTCACAGCAGCTCCGGCACGGGAGTGGTGGACAGGGTGAACAGGTAGTGCATCAGCGCCATGAGGACGTCGCGGCTCGAACCGCGGCCGCGGGCGTCGCAGGTGACGATGGGCACCGACTCGGGCAGGTCGAGCGCCGAGCGCACCTCGGACACCGAGTGCGCGGGGGAGTCGGGGAAGGCGTTGATCGCCACGACGAACGGCACGCCGCGCTCTTCGAGCTGGCCGAGCACGTCGAAGCTGGCGGCCAGCCGCCGGGTGTCGATCAGCACGACCGCGCCCAGCGCGCCCTGGAACAGCCCGTTCCACAGGAACCAGAAGCGCTCCTGTCCGGGCGTGCCGAACAGGTAGAGCACCAGCTGCTCGTTCAGGCTGATCCGGCCGAAGTCCATCGCCACCGTCGTGGCGGTCTTCTGCTCCACGCCGACCAGGTCGTCGACGCCGACCCCGGCCTGGGTCATCGTCTCCTCGGTCGTCAGGGGCCTGATCTCGCTGACCGCGCCGACCATCGTGGTCTTGCCCACGCCGAAGCCGCCGACGATCACGATCTTCACGGCCGTGGCGACCGTGGCCGCCAGGGCGTCCTCCACCCTGGGCTCGGCCGCCGCCTCAGAGCTTGGAAAGGCCATACATCACCGCTTTCAGGAGTTCGGGGTCCGGCAGCGAGCTGGCCATGACGGGGGCGCGCGCCTCCACGCTGCGGTCGGCGACCAGGTCGGCCACCAGCACCGCGGTGGCGCTGAACGGCAGGCGCAGGTACGCGGAGATCTCCGCGACCGACAGCGGGTAGTTGCACATGCGCAGGATCGCGGCCTGCTCGGGCTGCATGCCGGGCCGGGGCGCGGCGCGCGAGACGATCAGGGTGACCAGGTCGAGCGCAGCGGCGGCCCCGCCGCTGCGTCCACCGGTGATGACGTACAGGCGTTCGGGACTGCCCTCGTCCCAGGGCTCGGCGCCCGTCACGTGACCACCGGCCCCTCCACCCGCGGCGGGCTGGTCAGGTGCTCGCCGAGCCGGGCCACCAGGTCGCGCATCCGCTGGCCCATCAGCCCGGCGTCCACGCCCTCGTCGGCCAGCACCGCCAGGTACGCGCGCGCCCCGGCCGCCATCAGGTAGAAGAAGCCGCCGCCGGCCTCGATGACCACCAGCCGCAGCGTGCGGTCGCCGGCCGGGAACTCCGAGGCGATCGCGATCGACAGGCTCTGCAGGCCCGCGCACGCCGCGGCCAGCCGGTCGGCGGTGTCCTCGTCGGTGCCGTACTGCGCGATCCGCAGGCCGTCGGCGGTCAGCACGACGACGTTGCGGGTCCCCGGAACGCTGTCCGCCAGATCCCGGAGCATCCAGTCCATGCTCGGCCGCAGTTGGGTCACGACGGTTCACCTTCCTTGCTGGGCTGCGCGTCGCCGGAGGCGTCCGGGAGCGCGGAGGACTTGTCGCCGGACACGGCGTTCTGGAACGCGGCCAGCCAAAGTCCGGGCGGCGGCGCGGGTGAGGCGGAACCGTTGGACGCGCCGGCCGAGGGGGGCGAGTTGTGCGAGGGGCGCACGCCGGACGAGCCGTTGGTCGTCGTCGCGATGGGGGCCATCGGCGCACGGCGGTGGCGCTGCGGCAGTCCGTCGCCGTTCGTCTCGTACTGCGGCAGCGCCTGCTGCTGTACGCGCATCGGCTTGGTCAGCTGCTGCGCCGCGGCCGTGACCACGCCGGCGCCGGGGATCGCGGTGGCCGTCGCGGGCAGCGTGGTGATCAGCTCGCGCGGGATGACCAGCACGGCGCGCACGCCCGCGTACGCGGACGGCCGCAGCGAGACCTGGAATCCGTTGGCCTGCGCGAGCCGGCCGACCACGGACAGGCCAAGGCGCGGGGTCTCGCCGAGGTCGGTCAGGTCGATCCCGTCGGACACGTGTGACAGCACCCGCTCGGCGCGCACCCGCGCCTCTTCGCTCAGGCCCACGCCGCCGTCCTCGATCTCGACCGCGACGCCGGACTGGACCTCGATCGCGGTCAGGTGCACGCGGGTGTGCGGCGGCGAGTAGCGCGTCGCGTTGTCCAGCAGCTCGGCCAGCGCGTGGATCAGCGGCTCGACCGCGGGGCCGACCACCGCGACCTCCAGCACCGAGTGCAGCTCGACGCGCTGGTAGTCGGTGATCCGGGACATCGCGCCGCGCAGCACGTTGAACAGCGGCACGTTCTGCTGCCACTGGCGGCCGGGCCGCGAGCCGCCGAGCACCGCGATGCTGTCGGCCAGCCGGCCGATCAGCGCGGTGGCGTGGTCGAGGTGCAGCAGGTCGCCGAAGACGCGCGGGTCGCCGCCGTGCTGGTCCTCCATCTCGCGCAGGTCCTGGAACTGCTGGTGCACGATGGCCTGCACGCGCCGGGCGATGTTCACGAACGCGCGCTGTGCGGAGTCGCGCAGGTCCTCCTCGGCCTTCACCGAGTCCAGGATCGAGCGCAGCATCGCGGCGTGCGCGGCCTGCAGGCTCTGCTCGTCCAGGTTCGCGAAGCCGAGCGCGTACAGCGCCTCGTCGACCGTGTAGCCCTGCTTCAGCCGATCGATCGCCGCTGGCAGGACGGTGTTCGCGACCTGCACGGTCAGCGCCTGCTGCTCGGCGACGACGTCGCGTATCCCGACCTCGTGGGCCGCTGCGCGCAGGCGCAGCTGCGCGATCACCTGCCCGCGCCGGGCGCTCTGCGCCGCCAGCAGCGCGACGGCGAGCGCCGCGACCACCCCGCAGATCAGCACGGCGACCCTCGCGGACGAGGGCACCAGCGCGATCGCGACGATCACGCAAGCGGCCGTGGCGGCCACGGGTATGACCACGCCCGCCCCGGAGGGCGGCCGGGTATCCGCGGTTGCGGGCGAGGGTGAAGGTGAGGCTGCGGATACGGGTGCGAAAGCAGGAGACGAGCGTGCGCGTGCCATCGGCGTCCTCAAGTCGTCGTCGTGCGGGCCAGCGCGACCGCGATGCAACAGGTGCAACGACTGACTGCGACCACGACCGCAGCCGCGCTGTGGCGCCCGGGTAGGCGCCGGGAGCAGTTCGGCCCTGTAAAAGGCAGGCGGGAACGCACGGCGATCGGTTGTCCCGATCCATGCCGCACGCGCCGAGTGCAAGGCAGCATAGCCGGTCCCGGGAGGCACTTGTTCAGAACCCGGATTCGCCACACTGCGCCACCCGCACCCGATCTGACGCCTCATCAGCCGGAAGCGCGGCGCCGATCCCCGCCGAGAAGACAATGTACGTACACACCTGACGTGATCAGACGACCTGACCAGCTCACCCGTTAACAGCCCATTGCCATAGCACAGAATCCACTACAGAACAAAACGGCATGGACACCACGTATCCACACCGGAAACATTGCCGTCTCTTTAACTCGAAAGACCGCTAAGTGTCCGCTGCGAGTCCCACGTCCGGCGCCGCGCCGTCGACACGGTCCGTACACCTGCGGCTGCTAGCCTGCGCGCGTGGTCCTGGAGAACGCCGACACCACGCCGTCGCCCGCCGACGCGTCTGCCATCGACACCGGCGCAGCCGAGGCCGAGTTCGAGGCCGAGGCCGAGGCCGAGGCCGAGGCCGAAACCGACGCGGCCGTCAAGGCCACCCGCACGGCCGCGGACCGCCGAGGTCAGCGCTATCACGCGCTCATGGCCGCCATCGTGCGCCGCCTGCCCTTCGGCCTCTCGCGCCTCGTGGCCCCCAGCTTCCTGGGTTTCGCGGTGATCAACGGCTTCACCTTCGGAGTCGATCTGGGCCTGCTGGGCCTGTGCCACGGACTGCTGAAGTGGCCGTACGCGGCGGCCGTCACCCTGTCCTACCTGGCCGCGTTCGCACTCAGTTTCGTGCTCAACCGGGCGTTCAACTTCCGCTCCCACGGCGACCTCGGCCGGCAGGGCACGAAGTTCCTGGTCGCCACGGCGGTCAACTACGCCGCCTTCGTGCTGGGCGTGGGCAGCGGCCTGGCCGCGCTCGGCGTGGAGTACCAGCTCGCCCGAATCCTGTCAGGACTCTGCGAGGGCGTGTACATGTACAGCGTCATGCGCTGGGTCGTCTTCCGCGACGCCCCGCGCGGCTGACCGGCCGTTCGTCACGACGAGAAGGACGAGAGATCTCCAGCCGCCCGCCCCGGCGGCGCCTCAGCCCTCTGCGTTCCAGATCCAGTTCCGGCGCTCGTACAGCACGTCGAAGCCCAGGCGCAGCATGTTGTGCAACGAACTGTTGTGGTCGCCCTCGGCTTCGGCTCCGGTCTCGCCGACCAGCCAGCGGCAGCCCGCGTGGGCCGCGGCGTTGGCGCGCGCGGTGATCAGCGCCGTCTGTGCGCCGTGGCCGCGTGCGCCGGGGAGGGTGGCGGCGCCGAACATCGACGCCGCTTCGCCGTAGACGTAGGACTGCGCGCCGGCGACGATCGCGTCACCGTCCCAGACGGCGAACGCGTGCCAGTCGGGCCGCCCGACGACCGCGGCTGCCATGTCGGTCAGCGGCCCGATCGGCATGCCGAACGCGGTCAGCATCGTCTCAGCCCACTGCGGCGCGTGGTCGGCGGTCACCGCGGCGAGGCGCAGGTGCCCGGCGAGCTCGGGCCGCTCGTTCACGTTCGCGAGCACGGTCTCGACGTCGGCGGCCAGCTTGACCCAGCTGGTGCCCGGCGCGATGTTCTCCCGCGCGCAGATCGCCTCCCAGTCGTCCGGCAGCACGGACGGCGCGACCTGGATGGTCACGGACGGCATGCCGTGCGAGCGGAAGAACGCGCACACCTGGCCGATGAGGCGCGCGGTGATCGGCTCGTCCAGGCCCAGCCCGAGCACCCGGCTCCAGAACCGGGTCGGATCGTTCGGCACGGCCAGCGCCACCCCGCCGCCGACGCGCAGCGTCGCCAGGCCGAGCGCGCGCCGAATCGGCTCGGGCATGGCGTCTTCGAGGTCGAACAGCGACTCGGCCTCGATGTGTTCAGCCAGCGAGACGGGAATACGCACGCCCATGGTTGCCCCCTGCCGACCACGTCCATCCGGCGCGGCCCGATTCCGTCCAGAATTGCGCGGGATGGCACGCGCCGCAACAAGAGCCCGCCGAACTGCCCGAAAGTGCGCATCGCGCGACGCATCAGGGCAGTGGCAACGTACGCGGACGGCGGCCCGGAGTGACGGAGAAAGTGACGGAGAATATGCGACCTTATTCGCCCTTCCGTGAGGCTGCCCGCCGCCCACGGTCTACATCGATCTGACCAGGCGCCGATGCGCGCGGACGGCCACCGCGGAAGTCTTCGTCCACGGTGGCCGTCGGGTGTTCCACAAGGTCAGGCGGCAAGCCGACGACTAATAGGTGTACCACCAACCGTCACATTCGCTGACCCCGCTCGGGATCGCGGAGTTGTTCAGGTAGTCCCCGTAGACCCACGCGGCGACGGCGTAGGGAGCCGGCGTCGAACTGTTGGTGACGGCGAACCAGATGTCGCCGTGGCCGTCGTAGTTCTGACCGCGGGTCCAGCACACGACGTTGACCCAGCCGCCCTGCACCACATCCGAGCCGTTCTTGTTGCCGACGATCGGCGCTGAGTAGCGACCAATGCCGTGTCCGGCGTTGGCGTACACCAGAGCTCCGGCGGCCCAGGTTCCGGAGCACTCCGAGAGCCCGAACTGGTTGTACGGAGTGTTGGTCACGTATGGAGCGAAGACGAAGCCGGCCAGGCTGCGCGGCGTCGAGCCGTAGTGTTCCCCCGAGACCCCGAACCACATGCCGGACTGGCCGTTGACCGAAGCGCCCCACTCCCAGCAGATCGCGTCGACGGAGCCGGGCGCGGAGATGTGGTCGGGTGCGGAAGGGTTCTTCGGGTAGTTCGGGTCGGGCTCCACGTACAAGCCGACGTTGTGGTAACCGCTGAGTTCGATGACAGCTGTTCCGGACGCGTGCGCCGCGCCGGCGGGAAGCACGATCCCCACGGCGACGACGAGGGCGGCAAGTGCCGCCTTGACCGACCGCGACAACCCTGTTGACATGCGCATTCAGGCTCCCCCGTGGAATGCTTGGATATGGCGATATCAATGATCTTCGACTCTGTGGTGCGGCCGAACCCCAGTGTGGATCAGCACGTTCGCTGGAGCGGCGGCGCCTTGTTCGGCCCGTAACTAAACGATCGCCCTGCAAACGGCTCCGCGGCTAGGCTTTTGCGCGAGCGTGCAAAAGCTCTGAGGCCGGTTCGCCGGCACGAGGCTCCGGGGGTGCCGAGTTGATACGGGTGCGTCTGTCGACGGATGATCTTGAGCGTTTACGGGTCGCCGAGGTACCTGACCTCGGATACGAACTCGCGCTGGCCGGGGCGCAGTTGGCCGACCGGACCACCGACGCCAGACTCGCGAGGTGGCGGCAGGACGCGGCACACGGCTGGAACCACAACCACGGCAGACTCTTCGACCTCTACACGCGGATGTACGTCCCGGCGTTCTTCGACCAGGTCGCCGCAGCGGCCCCCTCGGGGATCGATCCCCAATCCCCGGCGGCCACCGCTCACCTGCGGGACCTGGCCCGATCCGGCGCGTTGACCCCGTTCACGCGCGCGCTCGCCGACGGACACCCGCGCGCGGTCACAACACTCAACGGCATACTCACCGCCTTCCGCACCAAGGCCCTGGACCCCTACCGCCGACGAATCGCCTCGCTCGTCGCCACCACATCAGCCACGGCGAACGTCCGGGCCGCGATCGGCGGCACCGACGCGATGCTGAACTCCTTGGATCCGTCGATCCGTTGGGACGGCCGAGAACTGCGCCTGAACACCGTCACCGAGTCCGCGGAGTCCCTCGATGGACGGCCCCTGATCTTCCAGCCCACGGCGTTGGCGAGCCGCATCATGTTCGACCCGCTGGCCGACTCCGTGACGGTCATCTACCCCGCTACGGCCGGTCCCGTCACGCGCGACCCCGACCTCGACGCCCCGCCCCCGGCCCTGGCCGCGCTACTCGGGAGAACAAGGGCGGCCGCACTGGTCACCGTGGTCAGGACACCCGCCCTGACCACCGGACGCCTCGCAGCGGTCCTCGGCGTATCCGCCGCAGCCGCCTCCCGACACGCCACCGCCCTACGCGACTGCGGCCTGATCGCCACCATTCGCAACCGACAGACCGTCCACCACACCCCGACCCGGCTCGGCACCGACCTGGTATACGGATCAACCGCCGAACAACCAGCCTGAGGGCACTGATGCCCGTGTTGATCGGCGACTCGGCCGCCATGGACGATGGTGCTGCCGTTAATTGGTCTGTACCAATCTCGCGAGTGGTCTTGACCAATCCGGTAGCCGCACGTACAAAGTGGTCACGTTGCCGGCGCGCAACCTCCATCGCTCCTCTCCCCCCTTTGGAGGGTTCATGCGGGTCGCAAGACGGATTCTTCCCACAGCGCTCATGGCCGGCTCGGCGCTCGGGCTGGCGGTCGGCGGATCGGTTCTCGCGGTGGCCGCGGCGCCCGCCGCACAGGCGGCCACGACGTGCGCCGCGGCGTGGAGTTCCACCGCCGTCTACACCGGCGGCCAGCAGGCCAGCGAGAACGGGATCAACTACACCGCCAACTGGTGGACCCAGGGCAACGACCCGGCGACCAGCAACGGCGGAAGCGGCTCCGGGCAACCGTGGACGTCCAACGGCGCGTGTACCGGCGGATCGTCAGGCGGTGGCGGAGGAGGTGGTGGCGGAGGGGGTGGAACCGGGGGCGGAACTGGTTCGGTCAGCGGCCTGCTCTTCAGCCCGTACAAAGACATCACCATCAACATGAACTGGAACACGTACCAGATGCAGTCGGCCGTGACCGGGTCCGACCTGCCGGTCGTCGGTTCCGGCAGCCTGGTGTCGCAGTACGTTCCGAAGCTGCCCGCGCTCACCCTCGCGTTCGCCACCGGCTCCTGTGGCAGCGAGACCTGGGGAGGCGCCCCGGCCGCCACTTGGGCCGCGGAGAACGTGCCCCAGCTGCACGCCGCCAACCTGAACTACGTCGTATCCACCGGCGGCGCGGCTGGAACCTTCACCTGCGCCTCGACGGCCGGCATGGAATCCTTCATCGCCCGCTACGCCAGCCCGAACCTGGTCGGCATCGACTTCGACATCGAAGGCGGCCAGAGCGCGTCGGACATTCAGAACCTGGTCGCCGCCGCGGCGGGAGCACAGGCGCAGTACCCGAATCTGCAGTTCTCCTTCACCCTCGCCACCCTCGGCGCGTCCGACGGCAGCTACGGCGGAGTGAACTCGCTCGGCAACCAGGTCGTCCAGGCCGTGCGCGGCTCCAGCCTGAACCACTACGTCATCAACCTGATGACCATGGACTACGGCAGCGCGTCCAGCAGCGTGTGCGTCGTGTCCTCCGGCAGCTGCCAGATGGCGCAGTCGGCGATCCAGGCGGTAAAGAACCTCGAGCACACCTACGGAATCCCGGCGAGCAAGATCGCCGTCACGCCGATGATCGGCATGAACGACGCCACCAGTGAGATCTTCACCACCGCGGACGTGAACACGCTCGCGTCGTACGCGGCCAGCAACGGCCTGGCCGGCCTGCACTACTGGTCACTGGACCGCGACACGCCCTGCTCCGACACCTATGCGTCCCCCACCTGCAACTCCCTCTCCAACACGACCCCGCTGCAATTCACCAAACAGTTCCTGACCGACCTCGGGTACTGACGAACAACCACACCGGGCCGCGCACGGCAACCGGCAGCGCTGATCGGCGATGATGCGGACGCGAGCACGACTCCTGTGACGATCTTTTGGCGTAGACACCTGAAAGATCACCAGAAGTCGTGCTCGCTTGGTAAC
>JBOHCW010000189.1:0-3591 GCA_050725375.1 Actinocrinis sp.
CCGAGGCGGCCACCGCGGCGCGCCCGCTGCCGGCGCCGAGCCGGCCCGCGTGGGCCTTCGACCTCCTGCTCGCGCTCGCGCTGACGGCGTTCGCGACGGTGTCGGTGATCAGGCAGGACCACGGCATGGTGGCCGCCCCGGTGTTCGGGGCGAACGGGGACGTCTACTCGATCGTGCGCCCTGCGGGCGTCTCGACGGCGCAGGTGGTGCTGGCGGTCCTGGCCTCGCTGCCGCTGGCGGTGCGCCGCAGGTACCCGATGACCGTGTTCTGGGTGGTGTTCGCCGCGGTCATCGGCATGGGGGACGCTCCGGCAGTCCTGTTCGCGACCGTCATGATCGCGGCGTACAGCGCGGTGGCGCACAGCCCGTACCGGACCCTCGCGATCGGCGGGCTGATGCTCGCGGCGCTGATCGTGGCCGTCAGGAAGGGCAACGCGCTCCCGCAGATCCCGGACCGGCTGAGCCCGTTCGTGATCCTGGTGCCGATCGCCTACGCCGGCACCTCGATCCAGCGCTGGCGCCAACAGGCGGCCGCGACGCTCGCCCGGATGCGGGCGCTGGAACTCGGGCACGAGAAGGCCACCCGCGAGGCGGTCGAGCTGGAGCGCGCCCGGATCGCGCGTGAGCTGCACGACGTGGTGACGCACAACGTGAGCGTCATGGTCGTGCAGGCCGGCGCGGCCCGGAAGGTCATGGACGCCTCACCGCAGCAGGCCACGCGGGCGCTGCTCGCGGTCGAGGCCAGCGGCCGGACCGCGATGGCCGAGCTGCGGCAGGTCATGGGCCTGCTCACTTCCGCGGCCGAGCAACCCGGCGACGCGGACGCCGCCCCGTGCGCCGCGGACGCCCACCTGATGCCGCAACCCGGCCTGGACCAGCTGGACACGCTGGTCGGCCGCGTACGCGCGACCGGCGTACCGGTGACGGTCACCGTTAAGGGCACGCCCGTGCCGCTGCCGCCGGGCGTCGGTCTAGCCGCGTATCGAGTGGTCCAGGAGGCCCTGACGAACACGGTGAAGCACGCGGTCGGCGCGTCGGCGGCGATCACCGTCGCGTACGCCGAGGACCGGCTTCGCCTGGAGATCGCGGACACCGGCGGGGTCCCCAGCGAGTCCGCCGAGGCAGGAAATCGCAGGGGCCTGATCGGCTTGCGCGAGCGGCTGTCCGTGTACGGTGGCAGCCTTGAGGCGGGCCGGCGCCCGACCGGCGGCTTCCGGGTCACCGCCGTGATCCCGTTCGGACTGGGGGCCACGTGAGCCAGGGCGCGGTTCAGAACAACCATCGGAGCGCGGACGAACCGGCGCCCATACGCGTCGTGATCGCCGACGACCAGGCACTCGTGCGCACCGGCTTCCGCATGATCCTCGCCGCCGACGGGATCGAGGTGACCGGTGAAGCCGCCAACGGCCTGGAAGCGGTGGCGGCGACCAGGGCCACCGCGCCCGACGTGGTGCTGATGGACATCCGCATGCCCGAGCTGAACGGCCTCGAAGCGACCCGGCGCATCCTCGCCGAGCCCGGCCCCGAGCCGCCGCGCATCATCATCCTGACCACCTTCGACCTGGACCGGTACGTGTACGAGGCGCTGACCGCCGGCGCCAGCGGCTTCCTGCTCAAGGACGTCACGCCGGAACACCTGGTCGGCGCGGTACGCCTGGTCCGCTCCGGCGACGCGCTGCTCGCGCCGACGATCACCCGCCGGCTGGTCGAACGCTTCGCCCGTCACGACGCCCAGGCCGACGCGTCCGCCGCACGTCGTGACGTCTCGGCGCTCACGCCGCGCGAGGTCGAGGTCTTACAGCAGCTGGGCAGGGGCCTGAGCAACGCGGAACTCGCCAGGTGCTTCCAGTTGAGCGAGGCGACCGTGAAGACGCACGTCGCACGGATCCTCGCCAAGCTCCAGCTTCGCGACCGCGCGCAGGCGGTCGTCGTCGCGTACGAGAGCGGTCTGATCCGCCCGGGTGTGCAGACGGCTGCGTCGAACACGCGGCCCTGATTCGTGGATCGTGCGGGACAGACCGGCAACGCGCGGAAAAGTCGGCTGGTGCACCGTCAGCTCAGTGCGCCTCAGTGCGCCGTGCAGGTGAGATTGGGCAGCGAGGTCGGCACCGCGCCCGAGCCGAGCAGCCCGAACGTGGTCGAGCCGTTCGGTGACAGTGCGCCGTCGTAGCCCGCGTTCGCGACCGTGACCGCGGAACCGGACTGGGTGTCGGTCGCGCTCCAGATCTGGGTGATCGCCTGCGAGCCGGGCCACGAGTACGTGACGTTCCAGCCGGTCGTGGCGCTCGTGCCCGAGTTCGTCACGGTGAAGCCGAGCTGGAAGCCGCCGCTCCACGAGTTCGTGGTCGACCACGCCACCGCGCAGCCGCCCGTGCCGGCGCTGACCGATGGCGAGGCGGAGTGGGACGGCGAGAGGGACACGGTCGGTGACGCGCTGGCGGACAGGCTCGGCGAGGCAGAGGCCGACGGCGACGCGCTGGCCGAAGCCGACGGGGACGAGGTCGGCGGGGTGCCGCTGCCGTTGGTCAGCACGACGACCGACTCGGCCGGGACCGTGAGCGAACCGCCGGTGAAGCTGCTCGTCGCGACACTCGGGCTTGCCGCGCTGTAGCTGTATTCGGTCTCTGTGTTGCTGGTGACGCCGAGGCTCGCGGTGCCGACCGTGTAAGCGTTCGACGGGTCGGCGTTGACCAGCATGACCGCGTACTTTCCGCCCGGCAGCGTGGACGAGTACCCGTAGATGTTCGGGGTCGAGACGGACAGGGTGCTGACCTTCGCGCCCGGGACCGCCAGCTTCGAGGCGAGCTGGTAGCCGTAGTACGGCGCGTACGGGGTGTCCATGGCCGGTTCGCCGGTGGTCGCCGAGGAGAACATGCCGAAGTCGGCCGTCTGGGTGCCGTAGTTGTGCACGTCCCACCAGTCGACGCTCTGCGCGCCGAAGGAGAGCCACTCCATCGCGTTGGCCGCCGCGAACAGCGCGCCGACCGGCTCCTCGTTCCACTCGTTAGCGGTCTGCGACATGTTGGTCTCGCCGACCACGAAGTACGCCTTCGGGTCGTAGGTGCTCAGCGCGCTCTTGACCTCGGCCGCGGCCGCCGGGATGGTGTCGCCCAGCTCCATGATCGACTGCACGCTCTCGGTCGGCACGCCGTTGATCGGGTACCAGTGCACGTCGGCGCAGTCGATGTCGGCCGCGTCGGCCCGCAGGATCGTGCTGTTCCAGGTCTGCCAGCCGTCCACGCCGGAACCCGGCGCGAGTCTGCCGTCCATGCCGTAGTCGTAGCAGACCTGCGCGTTCGGGTCGGCCGACTTGATCGCCTGCATGTAGGGCAGCGCGTTGCTCGCGTACGAGGCTGCGGTGTGCGGGTTGGCATGGTTGTCCGTTTCCCAGGACCCGTATTCCTCGTTGCCGATCTCCCACAGCCCGACGTTCTGGCCGGCGGTCGTCGCGGCCTGCTTCGCCCAGGCGCCCGCGCTCGCGGCGGTGTCCGAGCCGTAGTTCACGGTGACGAACTTCTGGCCGCCGCTGATCGAGTCGACTTGGCTGGAGTACTGCGCGAAGTTCACCGGCTGCGCTTGGCCCTTGGCGGT
>JBOHCW010000190.1:0-7071 GCA_050725375.1 Actinocrinis sp.
CTGCCGGGGTGGCCCGGATGCACGAGACCGGGGGTCATGCTAGGTCGCGCCATGGTCCCAACCCTCCGCCGCGTGCGCGATCACCTTATGCGTTACAGGCGGCGTCGCGAAAGGGGCCGCGCCGTGCGGGTAATGCCGACGGGTGACGGATGGGTCTAAACCATGCCGGTTTCCGCCACTTGATACGGGGCCGGCGAATACACGGCGGTCAGATCCGCAGGGATTGGATCTACAAGGTTGTCTATATTCACGGCGCGCTCGTATCGCCGTTCGGGCATATCGCAGCGTTCGACCGCGGACCACAGCGGTGAGCCGCCGGTTTCCCGGCCGGTGAAAAAACGCAGCAGCAGGTCGGCGAGCGCGTCGGGCACTTCCAGGTGCACGGCGTGGTCCGCGTCGCGCAGCAGGGTGAAATGCGCGTCTTTGCAGTGTTCGGCGAGTGCGCGGCACATGGCCGGCGTGGTGAAGTCGTCGTGTTCGCCGGTGCCGAGCAGTACCGGGACGGTGACGCGCGGATGCGCGTCGTGCGGGTCGGGCCGCAGCAGCCGCAGCGTGTTCTCGACGAATTTCGCGCCGTCCTCGGCGCTGATCGCGGTGAACAGCGCCGTCAGGATGCGGCGCACGGCCGATCCGCGGGTGATCCGCGCGGCGGGGCCCTTGCTCAGGATCAAGGACACCGAATAGTCGGCGAACTGCTCGATCCGGCCGGTGCGCAGCAGCGCGATCGTGTGCAGCAGCCGGGAGCGCAGCGGTTCGCCGATATTCGCTCCAGTGCCGGTCAGCGCGAGGCTGAGCACCTGCTCGGGGTGCAGTTGGGCGAGCCGGAAGGCGACCAGGCCGCCGTACGAGCCGCCGAAGACGTGCGCCCGCTCGTGGCCGGCGAGATCGAGCACCTCGTGCAGGCACTCGGCCAGGAAGGCCATCGGGTATCGGGCCGGCAGCAGGTCGGACTCGCCCCAGCCGGGCAGGTCGACGGTGGCCACGGACGCGCACTCGGCCAGCCGCGACTCCAGCCGGCCCCAGGCGCTCTTGTGCTGGAACGCTCCGCCGACCAGCACGATCGGCGGCATCGACGGTTCGGGGTGGACCAGGGTGCGGCAGTCGAAGTGGAAGCCTCGGTACGTGGCGACGGTGATCTCGACGCGGGTCATCGCGCGGCGCCGGGGTTCATCAGGGTGCTCCTTCGCGAGGCGGCGCGGGGCGCCGCCGGGTTCGGGTTCGGGTCGGCCGGTGCAACGACGCCGCGGCGGCGCGGTACCGGGCCCTGGGCCCAATCGGAAAGAGCTTTATACGGACGGTCTAGCGCGCTGCGTCCCTTCCGGTGAGATGCGCCGATTGCGGCGTCATGGGACGGCGCGAACCCGCTCGCGCGGCGCCGTCAAGGCGCCGGACGCCGAGCGGGCGAGGGGCGAGCAGGCGAGCAGGAGGGAGCGCCTTCTCAGCCGCCGCCCGGATCGGCGCCCCGGATCAGCTGGCGCAGCCCGCCGTAGAAGACCTCGTGGTCGATGACGCCCTTGAGGATCGGCTCGACGTGGCCGGTGGCGGCCGGGAAGTGCTCGGGCGGAAGGACCGACAGCGCGGCGCGGGTGCGCGTGACCACGACGTCCGGCGTCGAGTGGTCGGTGAAGCAGGCGCAGCCGAGCGTGAACAGGTACATGCGCCGGTACGCGCGCACCATCTGATCGGGCGTCATGCCGGCCGCGAGGTTGGCGGCCAGCTGGGGCTCGATCAGCATCTGCATGACCCTCGGGCCGAGCCACGGCCCGCCGCGGCGCATCGCCACGATCCCCGGGTGCGCGACGATCAGCTCGTAGAGCGCGGTGAACCGCGCCTCGGTGGCGTCGGCCCACGTGGCGTCCGGCGGCAATTGCGGAATCGTCCCGACGACATAGTCGAGAACACAGCCGTCGAGCGGGACCTTGTATTCGGCCAGCCGCCGGTACACGGTCATGTGCGCGACGCCGAGTTCCTTGCCCAGCCTGCGGAAATTCAACGCGTCGGCGCCCTCGCCGTCGATGATGCGCAAAGCGGCGCGCGCGATCACGTCGAGTGACAAAGAATCTTCGCCGAGAGATGGACGTGCCATGTGATACAGCGTAACTTACGGTGTATCAGCTCGGAAGGGCCCGAAGCTGAGGGGAGCGGGCGGGTCTTCCGCAGAATCCTGATGCTCAAGTCCCGTGTCGCGGCGCGGGCGCGCGCGTTGAGACGAGTGGACTGACATGGATGCGATCTCCGACTCCCCTGGCGCGAACTCGTTCATCGGCTCCCCTCCCATCGGCCCGGCGGACGTGAAGGCCGCGGCGGCTCGGATCGGCGCGCTGGTGCGCCCGGTGACGCTGGTGGCCGCCGACCCGGGACCGGCCGATCGGACCAGTCTGTACCTGGCGTATGAAGGCGCTCAAGTCACCGGAAGTGTGAACGCGCGCGGCGCGGCCCACTTCGTGCTCTACCATGCCGAGCACAGCGCGCTGCCGGCGGCCGGCGTGGTGCTCGCGGCCCTGGGCAACGGCGACGCCGCGGTGGCCGGCGCCTGGGCGGCGCGCGAGACGGGCACGGCCGCGACCGTGTTCATGTCCGAGGACTGCGATTGCGGGCTGCCGGACCTGCTGCGCCGCTACGGCGCCGAGGTGCGGCCGGTGCGCGGCGACTTCGCGGCGGCCGAACGCGCGGCGGCGCACGACGCGGAGCAGACCGGGGCACTGTTGTCGCACGCGTACGACAATCCGCTTGTCGCACTTGGCCTCGGCACCCTGGTCGCGCAGGTCAACGACGAGGTCGGCGCGGACATCGACACGGTACTGATCCCGGTCGGCGCCGGTGCGCTGCTGGCGGGCGCCTACGCGGCGCTGGAGCACACGGGCATCAAGGTGGTGCCGGTCGAGCCGGCGGCCCGGCCCACCCTGACCGCGGCGCTGCGCGCCGGCGTCCCCGTCGAGGTGCCTGGGGGCACGCTCGCCGAGGACTCGCTCGGCGCGCGGCGGGTCTCGCAGCTGGCCCTGGACCTGGCGCGCGCGGCGGGCTGCCGTCCGGTGCAGGTGGCCGAGGAGCACATCGCGGCCGCCCGGCGCGGCCTGTGGGAACGGCGCCGTCTGGCCGCGACGTACGGCGCGTCCGTGGCCCTGGCCGCGATCGAGTCGGCGGCGTACAAGCCGGACGTGTTCGAGCGCGTGGTCGTGGTGGTCGGCGGCGCGAACACGGATCCGGCCACGCTCGGCGCCTGAGCGGGCGGTGAAGCGCGGTGAATTGCCGGCCGGTCAGCCTTGGCTCAGCGGGTCGCGCGGGCTGGGCCAGCTCGTCGAGCTGCGCCCGGCGGTCAGCCGCTCGCTGATCTCGCGCAGCTGGCCGACCTGTTGCGGCGTCAGCTGGTCGAACAGGAATCCGCGCACCGCCTCGACGTGGCCGGGCGCGGCCGCCTTCAGCACCTCGAAGCCCTCGTCCGTGAGCACCGCGTAGACCACGCGCCGGTCGCCCTCGCACTTCTCCCGGCGCACCCAGCCCTGCGCGACCAGCCGGTTGACGGCGTGGGTCAACCGGCTCTGCGACGCGTGGTTGATGGTGGCCAGGTCGCTCATCCGCATCCGGCGCCCCGGCGACTCCGAGAGCGCGGCCAGCACCATGTAGTACGGGTGCGACAGGCCGGAGTCGCGCTGCAGCTGCCGATCGAGGTCGGCGTCGAGCTGGTTGATCGCGGCCAGCAGCGCGAGCCAGGTGCGCTGCTCGTCGTCGCTGAGCCAGCGCGGCCCGGCCGCCGCCTGCGTCTCGGCCGGGGCTTGCGCCGGCCCGCTCCCGCTCACCCTGCCCAGTCTAATGCGACCGCCGTCGTAGCCGCGGCTACTCGGCCTTGGCGGCCGCGCCCTCCCCGGCGGCCTTGAGCAGGCCCACGGGGGCGGTCAGCGAGATCTCGCCGGGCGTCTCCTCGATCAGCTTGTCCGAGTCCTCGTCGATGATCGGCTCGATGTGCGCGGTGCAGGCGCTGCAGCGGCGGGCCATCGCCGGGATCTGGGTCAGGCACTCCGGGCAGGCGCGCTTGGCCCTGGACAGGTCGTGGTGCGGGTTCAGCTCCTCGCTGACCTTGTTGACCGGCAGCACCACCAGGAAGTAGATCGCCCCGGCGGTCAGCGAGAACGCGATCACGGCGTTGATGAACGTGCCGTAGCCGAAGGTGCTCTTGCCGAGGTGGAACGCCATCTTGCTGTAGTCGCCGACGTTGCTGGTCGCCCAGTCCACCAGCGGGCTGAGAAACGCGGCGACGAAGGCCGTCACCAGGGCGCTGAAGGCCGCGCCGACCACGACGCCGACCGCGAGCCCGACCACGTTGCCGCGTATCACGAACTTGAAGAAACCGTTCATCATCCACCCCTGTTCCACCCGGCGCGCGACTAACACCGCGCGATGCAGAGGGCAGATTGGCGCAACCGGACCGGCGTTGTCCAGCGCCGCGTGCCCGCACCGGATAACGATGCGGGAACGCGGAATCCGGCAGGTCGGCCGGTGAATCAGGGTCATGACCGACGAGGCGTCAGCGCGACCGTCGCAGAACGCTAGCCCGCAGCCCTCAGCGCCTTGATCAGCCACTCGAACGACTCGAGCGAGGGAGCCCCCTGCGACGCGAGGCCCGGCCGTCCGGCGACGATGCCGACCAGCTCCCAGAACCGGTAGACCCGGCGGTCGGAGAAGATCTCCAGGTCCGACAGGAGCCGCCGGCGCGTCGCGGGGCCGTCGCCGACGCCGGACAGGTCGGCCCACTCGGCGACCACGGCGTCCATCCGCGCCCGCCCCTCGGCCGAGGCCGGGTCGGTGCCGGACTCGTAAGCCTTGGCCGCCCCGGGGGCGAGGACCGAGCCGAAGGCGGTCTGGTCGCGCTGCCACTGCTCGTCGGTCAGGCGCGCGCGCTTCTCGGCGCCGTGCACGGCCATCTGCCGGCAGCGCTCGATGAAGCTGTCGTCCTGGATCAGCGAGACCAGCTCGACCCAGGCCTCGACCTGTTCCGGGGTCGGGTCGGCGGGCAGATCGGGGAAGGCCGTGCGCATCATCTGCTCGAACTGCCCGCGTCCGGCCTGCTCGGCGTCCAGGCCGGCGAAGACCCGGTCGAGGTAGCCGTCCAGGATGCGCTTGCGCTCGGCGGCGTCCAGCTTGGCCAAACGGTGCATCAGTTCCATCTCCATCCAGTCGGATCCACGGACCGCGACCGCGCGCAGCACGGCCTGGCGCACCCGCAGCACCTTGACCGTCGCCTCGAGGGCGTCGGCGTGGGTGCGGGCGACCTCGGCGACGGTGACTTCCCGCTTGAGTACGCGGGCGATCGTCGGCAGGTCGATGTCCAGGTCGCGCAGGGTGCGCACCAGGTCCAGGCGCGCGGCGGCCTCCACGTCGTACAGCCGGTAGCCCGCGGGGCTTCGTCCGGCGGTCTCGACGAGGGCGATCCCGGCGTGGCTGGTGTCCGAGTAGAACCGGATGGTGCGTACAGGCACCCCGGTCAGCTCGGACAGCTCGCCGATGGTCAGCAGCCGTCGCGCGGTGCGGTCTTCCATGGCTTCACGGTCCCGGTTCCACCAGGTGGAGAGTCCAGCCGACAGCCGGCCACGGTGGTGTGACGCCGGTCACACCGCCGTCGCCGGCCGGGTTTCGGCGATTGGACCCGGTCAGGGTCTGTGTCAGGGTCAGGATCAGGGCAGCAGGACGATCTTCCCGCGCAGGTGCCGTCCCTCGCTCTCCCGGTGCGCCTCGGCGACTTGGTCGAGCGGGAACTCCCTCCAGATGAACACGCGCAGGTCGCCGCCGGCGGCGAGCGCGACCAGTTCGGCCAGCCGGCCGCCGGAGCGGCGGGTGCCGAGCGAGCGCACGCCGAGTTTGGCGGCCTGGGCCTGGTCCGCGATGGTGCCGACCCGGTCCGGCTCGCCCACCAAGTCGAGTAAGACAGCCAGCCCTTCACCGCCGGCCGCGTCGAGCGCGGCGTCCACGCCGCCGGGTGCGGCGGCCCGTACGCGGTCGGCGAGTCCGGGTCCGTAGCTGACCGGGACGGCGCCGAGCGAGCGCAGGAACTCGTGATTGCCCTCGCTCGCGGTCCCGATGACCTTCACGTCGCGCGCGACCGCGATCTGGGTGGCGATCAGCCCGACGCCGCCGGCCGCGGCGTTGATCAGCAGGGTCTCCCCCGGTCCGATGGCGAGGTCCTCCAGCACCGTCGAGGCGGTCTGCCCGGACGCGGACAGCGCCCCGGCCTCGCTCCAGGACAACGCGGCGGGCTTCCGGGCGAGCATCTTCGCCGAAGCGACGACCGTGTCCGCGTACGCGCCGTTCGCCGGGCCGAGCACTTCGTCACCGACCGCGAAGCCGTCAACGTCGGGCCCGACCGCGTCGACCACTCCGGCGGCCTCGTTGCCGAGCCGGCCCGGGAAGGTGACCGGCGCCCAGCTTTGCCAGGCCCCGCTGCGCAGCTTGGTGTCGGCCGGCTGCACACCGGCCGCGCGCACGCGAATGCGCACCTGCCCGGGGCCCGGTTCCGGATCGGGCAACTCCACCACGTGCAGGACCTCGGGTCCGCCGTACGAGTTATAGACGACCGCTCGTGCCATGGATGGTGCCCTCCGCGCTGTGCCGGTGAAGATGAGGATGGGGATCAGGATGGGGATAGGGATGGGGATCAGGACTTCAGTATCCCCAGTCTCCCGGCGCAGTCATCGGCCGGCACCTCGGCCAATAGTCCTACTGCCTACTGCCAGCCCCACTGTCCGCGATCAAGGTCGAAGTCGGGTCGGACGGGCGAGCCGGAACCTCGACTCTCAGTCGAGCGTCGGGTGCGGTGGGCGTGTGGTTGAAAGGCGCAGCTGGGGCGGGATGGGTGGCGGTACGGTTCGCTCGCCGACCCGCCCACGGCGGTGGGCACAGTGGAGCCCATGGCCCATGGGCAGTGCCGGGTCGTGACGGGCGGCGCGCGGCGCAATTGCGCCAGCGTCCCCGTCCCCGGGCACAGCCTTCGGCATGCGCCTGAGCCGAAGGCCGCATCGCCATCTGTCCACCTGAGAGAGACACAGGACCCTGACTTATTGAGATGGGTCAGGGTCGCAC
>JBOHCW010000191.1:0-2517 GCA_050725375.1 Actinocrinis sp.
TGCTGGTCTACATCGCCGGCATCGTCTCGCTGGGCGCGCGCGGCATCCACATCACCTGCGGCTGCGGCGGCGCCGGCGGCCAGGTCTCGGCGGGTCAGACCCGCTACACCCTGGACGTGCTGCGCGATCTGGCCTACCTGATTCCGGCGGCCTGGCTGATCTGGCGGCCGAAGAGCCCGTTGTCGGCGGACAGGATGCTGATCCCCGAGCTGGTCGAGGCGCCCCCGGTGCCGACCCCGCGCGGCACCTCCACGGGCAAGGGCGGCCGGCGGTAGGCGCGCCGTTTTCACACAGCTCTCAGAAGGCGGATGTCCTCACAGGATGTCCGCCTTCTGCCAATCGTGCTCGAACATCCTGATCGCCGACTCCAGGTACGGGCTGTACAGTACGACGCCGCCCAGCGAGTCGCGGTGCCGCACCGCGGTGTAGGCGAAGGTGCCGTCCACGATGCCGTCCTCGCGGAACCGCTCCCACAGGATCGGCTCGCGCCGCTGCAACTGGGCGATGTCGAGCTCGTAGATGACCACCGCCGCGGGCAGTTCGGCGTCGAGCACCCGGAACTCCAGGTTCTCGCGCACCGAGGCCGGCTCGACGTCCACGCCGCCGAGCAGCCGCCGGTACGTTCGCGCGTACGGCGCATAGGCCGAGCGCTCGCCGTAGAAAACGAAGCGGTAGCCGCGCCCGGCCCCGAGGTTGTCGACCATGGTCGGGAAGTAGTCGCCGGGGCCGCCCACGCCGCGCTCGTCCACCGCGATGTCGGCCGGAGCGCCGCGGATCATGATCCGGGTGCGCAGCGCGCAGGACTCGATCGCCATGCCCTCCTCGTCGGTGAAGAAGCCGGCCGGGCCGAAGTTCTCCCGGTTCTCCAGCAGGCCGCGCGCGACCCGCTCCACCTCGCCGAACAGCACCCGGCCGACCCGGGCCACCATGTCGCGCTGCCGTCCGGCGTGGTCGTTCGCCTCGGACAGCGCGCGCAGCACGTCCGCCCGCAGGCCGCGCTGGTCCGCCGACGCGGCCGCGGACACCCGGGCGCGCTCGCCGAACACGAGATAGTCCAGCGGCACATTGAAGTGCGTGCAAAGGCCGACCAGGGCGTCGAAGCTCGGTTTGGCCCGGCCGGTGACGTAGTGCGAGACGGTCTGCGGACTGACCCCGATCGCCTCGGCGAGTTTCCGGTGCGCCCCGCCCGTCTTGGACTGATCCAGGAGGTCCCGCAGAATCTCTTGGAACTTAATCTCTCGCTCGTCGGACACCGAATCGGTACCTTTCCCGTGCGGCTCTACACTCAGGCACGGACACTTGAATAGCTGAAATAGTGCTGTCGATAGTTGTACGAAACACCGGCCCTGTCCAGCGTCCACCGTACCCGTACCCGTGCCCGGCCCGCCCACGGCCCGCCGGCCTCCGGACGCCCGCAGACGGACGCCCGCAGACGGCGATCGGGCGGCCCGGGAGAAATCCCGGCCGCCCGATCGCGGAAATCAAGCGGTCACTGCGTCACGAAATCCTCGGAGAGCCCGAAGTAGTTCTGCGGATTGCTCACGACGAGTTCACGGATATCGGTGCCCTCGTTGAATTCGTTCGTCACGAACGGCTCGACCGCGAATTCCGCGTCCGGGCTCACGAAATACATGATTGATTTACGTTCCAGGATATGGTGGTTGCGCGCCTGGTGGAAAAGCGGCCGCACTTCCCCGCCGGTCATCGCGGTCAGCACGCTGCCGGGCATGACCGCCACCTCGTCCGGCGCGAAGTCCATCGCGCGCGGCTGCTCGCCGAGCACCGCCTCCAGGCCCGGCGCGCTGGTCCAGATCACCGTGAGGAAGACCGCGTCCTCGTGCGGCTGCTGCAGCAGCGGCGCGTCCGTGGGCTCGGCGAAGGAGTTGATCTGCAGCACCGAGGCACGCTCGAACGGGACCTGGTTCGAGCTGTCGTAGCGCTCGCGCAGCGCGTCGATCACCTCGGCGGTGATCCGCGCCGCCACCTGCCGGTACTTCTCGTACGCGTCCAGCAGCGGGGCGATCTCGCCGGGGTTCGGCGGCGTCTTGTCCTCCTGCGGCCAGTACAGGAACGAGTCGTTGAGATCCGGCTTGTCCGGATACCCCGCGTGCGCGTAAGCGTGCGGACGGTACCCCGTCGCCCGGTTGGGCACGCCGTGGCGCAGCTTCACGTCCGTGTCGAGTGCGAAGAAGGCGGTCGCCTCGCTGTAGAGAGCCGCCAGCCGCGCGGTCTCCTCCGCGTCCAGCCGGACGGTCGCATATCCCTCGGCGAGGATCTGATCGAGGATGGTCATGGCGCCAGAATTTACACCCTCCGGCCTTAAGAGCCTATTGCGGGGGCGCACGAAAGGGCGGTGTGCGCCGAATGGGGCCGAAAACGCGCCCGAATGCGGCGGCGCCGAAACAAAGACGGGGCCGAACGGTCGGCCAGGGCCTCGCCCCAATGGCTATGAGTTAAGCCTCTGTGTGGGATGATCGCGCGGTGGCTGACAGGGTGACAGCAGGTACGGTTCGGCTG
>JBOHCW010000192.1:0-3430 GCA_050725375.1 Actinocrinis sp.
TTCTTCGCCGGCGCCGCGCGGCTGCTGGAGGGCCGGGCGAGCGGCGAGTACCTGGCCGACCACACCTCGACCGTCCGGCGCGAGCCGGTCGGCGTGTGCGCGCAGGTGACGCCGTGGAACTACCCGCTGCTGATGGCGATCTGGAAGATCGCCCCGGCGATCGCGGCCGGCAACACGGTCGTGTTGAAGCCCTCTGACACGACTCCGATGTCCACCCTGCTGCTGGCCGAGGTCGCGCAGGAGTTCCTGCCGCCGGGCGTGTTCAACGTGGTCTGCGGCGACCGCGACACGGGCCGTGCGCTGGTCGAGCACCCGATCCCGGCGATGGCCTCGATCACCGGCTCGGTGCGCGCGGGCATCGAGGTCGCGCAGTCGGCGGCCAAGGACCTCAAGCGCGTGCACCTGGAGCTGGGCGGGAAGGCGCCGGTGCTCGTGTTCGAGGACGCCGACATCCCCGCGGCGGTCGAGGGCATCAGCGTCGCGGGCTATTTCAACGCCGGCCAGGACTGCACCGCGGCCACCCGCGTGCTGGTGCACGAGTCGATCCACGACGAGTTCGTCAGGGTCCTGACCGAGGCGGCGCAGAACACGAAGACCGGCCGTCCCGACGACGAGGACGTGCTGTACGGCCCGCTGAACAATTCGGGCCAGCTCGCCCGCGTGCACGGCTTCATCGAGCGGCTGCCCGAGCACGCCACGGTGAACACCGGCGGCCACCGCGTCGGCGACCAGGGCTATTTCTACGCGCCCACCGTGGTTTCGGGCCTCAACCAGGATGACGAGATCATCCAACAGGAGGTCTTCGGCCCGGTGATCACGGTGCAGAAGTTCGCCACCGAGCAGGAGGCGCTGGACTTCGCGAACGGCACCGAGTACGGCCTGGCCTCGTCGGTGTGGACGAAGGACCACGCCCGCGCGCTGCGCTGCTCGCGCGACCTGGACTTCGGCTGCGTGTGGATCAACACCCATATCCCGCTGGTCGCCGAGATGCCGCACGGCGGCTTCGGCCACTCCGGCTACGGAAAGGACCTGTCGATGTACGGGTTCGAAGACTACACGCGTGTCAAGCACGTGATGTCCTCGATCGCCTGACGCGGACCCGCGACACGAGGCGGCGCGGGTGTCAGTGCCACGTCCGAATGCCGCCAGCGACTCGTGGCGAAGGCTGCGAGCCTGGCGGTATGGACGTGAACACCGCTGCGAAGCCGCGATCGCGGGCACAGTCAGAAGTAACGTCGAGCCCTGAGGCGCGTGTCGCATTCCGCATCCACGCGATCCCCGCGCGGGTGCTGAGTGCGGTGCGGGCCAGTGGTCGCGACGCGTTCGGCGGCGCGGTCGTGCGCCTGACGGCGGAGGGCGGTGAGCCGATCCGCTGCTGCCTGCGCGATGCCCGGCCCGGTGAGGAATTGCTGCTTTTCGGCTACGAGCCGCCGCTGCCGGCGAGCCCGTATCGCGAGAAGGGCGCCGTGTACGGTCACGCGCACGAGTCAGAGTGCGAAGGCCCGGGCGATCCGTCCGGCTACCCGCGGGAGTGGATGGGCCGCTCGCAGGTGCTGCGCGCCTACGACGAGCGTGGCTGGATCCACGACGCGACGTGCGTGCACGACGGCAGCGACCCGGAGGCGTCGATCGCCGCGGTGCTGGCGCGGCCCGGTGTCGTGCAGGTCCACAGTCGTAACGTCGCGTACGGCTGCTTCATGTTCACGATCACCGCGGCCGACGGGTGAGTACTCTGGCCCGATGAATGATCAGCCAACCGGCGAGCCGAGTGAGGACTGGGAGCGGCGGCTCGCGGCGGTCTGGGCGTCGATCGACGACCACGGGGCGGAGCGGTTCCGTGCGCTGATCGGCCGTCTGGCGGCGCAGTTGCCGGCCGACAGCGCGGTCGGCCTGTTCGAGAGTGCGGCCGCGTACGACTCGACTGGCCGCTCGGATCTGGCCGTGTCGCTCTACCGCCAGGCGCTCGGCTTCGGCTTGGGCGGCGAACGTCGACGCCGCGCGGTGATCCAGCTGGCCAGTTCGCTGCGCAATCTCGGCAGTGCGGACGAGAGCGTCAGTCTTCTCATGCACGAGATGGCGGCCGGTTCGGACCGCCTCGACGACGCCGTCCGCGGATTCCTCGCGCTAGCCCTCGTCGACGTCGGCCGCGAACGTGAAGCCGCCGCGCTCGCCCTGGGCACACTCGCGCCGCACCTGCCGCGCTACCAGCGCTCACTGGCGAACTACGCCCGTCTGCTGGTCGAGAAGGACGGCGGGACGGGCGACGAACGCGAAGATGAAGCGGCAGATGAAGCGGCAGAGGCAGTAGGAGAGTAGAAGAAGAGGGCTGAGACAGACGTCGTCATGCTCGGCTTCGACTGGTCGGCACGTGCCGCTCGTCCCCGATTGGCGCGCAGCAGAGCGCAGGGTCGTCAGGCCAATGCATGCGGTGCGCGCGCAATCGGCCGGCCGTAAGCGCAATCAGTCCGCTGCGATGTCTGCGTGAGGTGGACAGCGGTGACCGCCGCAGTTCGCAGGCGGCGCCGGAGCTGGAGCCGCAGCAAGAGTGGGGCTCGGCAGCGGGAGCGGGAGCGGGGGCGGGGTTCTGTCCACGGTGAGCGGACAGTGGGGTCGGTGAGCCCGTGATCAGGCTGCTGATCGAGTGTTTCGGCGTGCGCGTCCCGGATCTGGTGTGCCTTCTCAGGCACAACGCCGTCGCGCCGAGGTCCACCGACGAGCCGCTGGTTCGGGCGTGAAGCGTACGCAAGATCCCGCCGGGGAGACATCAGAATCTCAGGTCCGGCCAAGGCATGCGGTGCGCGCAATCGGCTGGCCATAAGCGCAATCAGTTCACTGCGATGTCTGCGTGAGGTGGACAGCGGTAACCGCCGCGGATTGTCAGACGCTGCGCCGACCCATGCACCCGCCGCGCCTGCGGCCCGACTTGCATGTCGGCGTGCCTGTCCCAGATCTGCTGTGCCTGCTCGGGCGTAACGCCATCGTGCGAAAGTCCACCGACAAGCCGCTGGTGTGGCTGTGATTCGCATGCAAGATCCTGGCGGAGGAGATATACGAATCCCAGTTCAGTTCCGACCGTACGATCGTCGCGCGTGTGCGCTCGCCGGCCGTAAGCGCAATCAGTCCGCTGTTATGTCTGCGTGGAGTGGACACCGCGACCCGCCGTGGATCGTCAGACGCCGTACCGGCGCGTGCGATCGCCGCGCTTGGAACCGGACTCGCCATACGACCGTGACGTCAGATCGTAGTCGGCCGATATCAGGGTTCTTTGTCTGTTTTAAACGGACACCTGGGACTGTCTGTTGTCCGTGTGGGGTGGACAGCGGCACCTGCTCCGGCCTGTCGGACGTTGTGGCTGCGTGTGTGGTCGCTGTGTTTGGGACTTGGCTCGCCACCGGACTCGCGATATGACCGTGACGTCAGTTCGTGGTCG
>JBOHCW010000193.1:0-3533 GCA_050725375.1 Actinocrinis sp.
GGATCGGCCGGGACTCGCAGCTTGTGTCCAGCGTGAACGACTCGGGCACGTGAGTCCCCTTACAGGCCGGTGACGAGGCCGAACGCGGCCGGGCGGTAGACGATCAGCACTTCACGCTGCTCGCCACGCAGCATCACGGTGCCCTGCAGGAACAGGGTGCCGTGGCTGTTGCTGGCCTCGACGGTCAGGCCGCCGCGGCGGAAGATCTGCGCGCACTGCTGGAAGCAGCCCACCAGCGCCTGCTGCGCGGACGCGCTGTTGGGCAGCCCGTTGGAGGCCTGGCCGTTCATCGCCGTGGTCTGCACGGTCGGCAGGCCCCACAGGGTCGGGTACGCGCCCTGGCTCATGAAAGGCCCGTTCGCGTAGTACTGGCCCAGCGCGGTCTTCGCCAGGGTGATGTCCTGCCAGGACACCGGGTCCATCACGACGCCGTCCGGCTCCATGAACGCGGTCATCCTGATGTTCGTGATCTGGCGGTAGATCGCGTCCATCTGGTTGTCCGAGAGCGGGAACCCGTTGCCGCCGGCGACCGGAACGGTGGTGGCGGTGGCCTGGGTGATCAGGCCGGACATGTTCGGGCTGGTGCCGTTGGCGTTGAGCAGCTGGTACTGCTCGCGCTGACGCACGAACAGCTGCAGCCGGCCGTTGATGTACGACTGGATCTGGTTGACGTCTTCCAGCGTCTCGTCGGTCAGTGGCAGCGCGACACCGATCTTCGTCATCGCGGCGTCGGCCTTGGTGAACTTGATCGTCGCCTCGGGGTAGGTCCCGGCCTCCGCGACCTCGGCGGCGCCGATGTTGATGGTCGAGGGGTCTTCCTGCAGGAACCGGATCAGCGGCGTCGACGCCTCGCCCTGCGGGATCAGGTCGGCGACCACCAGCTGCGGGAACCGGACGTCGACGTACCCGGGCAGCACCGTCGGGGTGGCCACCAGCGCGCCGGCGGAACCGGCCGGGGTGGTCGAGGGCATGCCCTCCCACACAGTGGAGGCGTCCGACGGGGCCTTGGTCTCGACCGCGCCGGTCGACCACTGCTGGCCGCGGCCGTTCCAGTTCTTCATCAGCGCCTTGTACTGCGCCGAGTCGGTGAACTGCTCGCCCATCGACTTGCGGCGCTGCCGCTGGGCGCCGCCCTCGTTGGGGCGCGCCTCCTCGTCGCCGGTCGCCTTGCCCTGCTGCTCGCCCTGGGCGGTGGTGCGCAGGAACTTCTCACGCTGGTCGGCGACGTACTTGAGGTTCTTGACCTCCGCCTCCCACGTGTGGATATCCGGCTCGATCTTGTCCAGGGCCTCCTTCATCTCCGTGCCGGTCATCGTCTTGGACTGGGTGACTTCCAGGGCCTTGGTGGACAGCTCGCGGACCTTCTCCTGAGCCTCCAGCAGAGTCGGCATCAGCCGTCTCCTTCCTGATCGGTGGTCGATAGGGCCCAGACGCGCGCGCGAGCCGCTTGGGCGCGGCGCAACAGGTCGTCGGCGGCGGCGGACTTCGACGCGCCGACCTGTTCGGCGGGGGCGTCGTCGTCGGCGGCGGCGGACTCGTCGTCCGTGTCGTCAGGGTCGGGCAGTCCCGCCTCGGTAAGCAGGTCGTCGATCGACGCGCCGGCCGCTTGGACCAGCGCGAAGATCTCCTGCACCTCGGGCGGGAGGTTCGTGGGGTCGTCCAGGCCCGCGATCATGTCGCAGGCGTGGTCGAGGGCCGCGTCGGTGGCCTGCGCGAGCGCGCCGACGTCCATGCCGTCATGACCGTCCGCGGCGGCGGCCTTCGTGGCGGCCCACGCGGCCAGGGTCTTGCTTGCGGCCAGGGTCGTGATCGAGTCCGGGGGTGTTTCGCCGAGCACCTTGTACGCGGCGACCAGCGACCGGGCGGCAGTGGCCTTCTGCGCGGCGCTGGCCTGCACGCCGCCTCGGCCGCCGGCCAGCGCAGACGCCGCGGCGTGCACGGCGTTGCGGTTCAGCGTCCCGTCCGGTTCCCGGATCGGCAGCTTGTCGTGTTCCTTGTCGTCCGGGACCTGGCCGGCCGCGTGGTCGTGGATCAGGCAGGCACGGTGCCACTGCGCCGGGGTGTAGTCCGCCGCGCTGAACTTCGACCAGGGCGTGTCCGAGACCGTGACGGCCTTGCGCAGCAGCGACTTGCCGCCGCCCGCGGCGCACGTGGCGCCCATCGCGGCGGTGTGGTCGTGGATCGCCTGCACGCGCCGCGCCTGCACCGTGGCCTTCGCGGTACCGATCGACTTCGAGTCGAGCACCACCGCGGCCTTGTTCGACGGGATCGGGGTGAACGTGCCGTTCAACAGCTCCCGGGTGGCCTTCCCGGACGCGTCGCTCTTGTCGAGGAACGTGACCGAGGTGGTGGTGATGTGGCGCTCATTGACCAGCGCGCGCATCTGCTGGCCCTGCGGCAGCGAGGTGTAGGTACCGCGCACATGCAGCTGTCCGCCCTCGATCGACGGGACTCCTGAGCCGACGGTCGTGGCGACCGTCATCCCGTGGTCCATGTCCATCGGGATGCGGGCCGGTAGCGGCTGCTCCCACTCGTCGGCGCCGAGCCGGTCGCCGTCGCGGTCCAGGTCCGGAGTGGACAGGATGATGTGAAACGAGCCGGTATCCGACGTGGCGTCGTCGGTGCCCGGCTCGATCGCTGCGGTCACCGACTTCATCACGATCCGCGGGTTCACTTCGCCTCCCGGCTGTAGGACAGAGAGCAGTTGCAGCGCGCGGACTCGTCAGGGCCCTCCGACGGGTCGCCGGGGTACATCAGGCCGTTGCCGAACACGCCGTCGATCGGGACGCGCTGCCCGTCGACGGCGGCGTGCGCCGCGCGCGGGTTGTCGCCGGTGCGCCAGGTCTTGTGCGTCATGCCGGCCTGGACCGCGGCGGAGTGTTCGGCGTATCCGCTCACGGTCTTCACCCGGGTGCCGGCGATCTGCGCCAGGCGCGCGCCGACCAGTGCGCCGGCAGCCACGACGCCGGTCGCGGACACGCCTGCGGGCTGCGGCGTGGTCGCGGTGGGCGCGGCCTCGGCGGTGGTCAGCTGGTCGTAAACGTGCGCGATCGCGTCGGCCGGTTCGGCGGCGTCCGCCAGTTCGCTGGTCAGCTGACCCAGCGTCGAGGCGTTGATGCGCCGGGCGGCCTCGGCGGCGTTGCCCTGGATCCACGCGGACATCTGCGAGACGTCGAACGCGCCGCCGAACTGGTTCGATGCGCGGCCGCCGGAGGCCTTGGCCGTGGCGACTCCGAGGGCCTGCAGCAGCGCAGTGAGCTGCCGGTTCCAGGCCGCCGGGTCGAACGGCTGCGGGTTCGAACTCGCAGCCATGCCGGCGCCAGCGAGGTTGGTGGAGACGACGGACTTCTGCTGCGCGAAGTACGGCCCGAGGCTCGCCACGTGCTCGCCGACGAGGGTCTGCGATACCTCGCTAAGCGTCTTGCAGCGCGAGACGCGGCCGAGGATCGAGCGCACCGCCGGCAGCGCCGAGATCTCCCGCAGTGCGGCCGCGGCGGCGCGCCGGCGGCGATCATGCTGCGCGCGCCGATCAC
>JBOHCW010000194.1:0-2649 GCA_050725375.1 Actinocrinis sp.
GCGCGGACGGGTCGAGTTTCAGCACCCTGGCTCCCTCCGCCGGCTACACCTTCGACCCGGCCACGGGCAACACGGCGACGATCACCTTCACCGCCGCCAGCGCGCGCTACCTGCGGCTGAACTTCACCGGCAACACCGGCTGGCCGGCTGGCCAGCTCGCCGAGCTCGCCGTCTACCAGCAGTGACCCGCCGCCCGGCTACCTGATCACGTTCTGATCACGTTCTTTCGCTCAGTAGTTCAGTTATTGCAAACCGTTCCACTCATGGCGCGGCGGCCGCGCTGCCGGTCGCCGCGCCGCTGTTCGTCCCACCGTCGAGGAGTAGCCCATGAGAACTCCGACCTCTGCGCGTGCCGCCCTCGCGGCCGTGCTGGTCGCCGGATTCATCAGTACCCTGACCGTTGTCCCGCCGGCGAACGCCGCCGCCGCCCGGCCGTGGCTCAGCGCCGCGCTCAGCCCGTCCCAGCGCGCCGACGCCCTGCTGGCCCAGATGACGCCCGCCGAGAAGATCGCCATGATGCACGGCGGCACGTCCTGTGCCGGCTACGGCGCCTGCGTCGACGCCAACACGCGGCTCGGCATTCCGCAGCTGCGGCTGCAGGACGGCCCGGCCGGTGTCGCGGACGGGGCCAGCGGCGTGACCCAGCTGCCCGCGCCGGTCGCCGGGGCAGCGACCTGGGACACCGCGCTGATGAAGCAGTACGGCCAGGTCATCGGCGCCGAGGAGGCGGGCAAGGGCGCGAACCTCGTGCTCGGCCCGACCATCAACATCGACCGTGATCCGCGCTGGGGCCGCTCGTTCGAGTCGCTGAGCGAGGACCCGTACCTGACCGCGCAGCTCGGCGCGGCCGACATCCAGGGCGTGCAGAGTCAGGGTCCGATGGACCAGGTCAAGCACTACGCGGTCTACAACCAGGAGACCTATCGCAATTCGGCCTCTGACGACGCGGTCGTCTCGGACCGCACCGAGCAGGAGATCTACCTGCCCGCCTTCCAGGCCGCGGTCCAGCAGGGCGGCGCCGACTCGATCATGTGCTCGTACGCCGAGGTCAACGGCACCTTCGCGTGTGAGAACAGCACCCTGCTGCAGACCGTCCTGCGCAACCAGATGGGCTTCACCGGCTTCGTCACCTCCGACTGGGGCGGCACCCACTCCACCGTCGCCTCGGCCGACAACGGCCTGGACATGGAGATGAACGGCTCCGACTACTACGGCACGGCGCTGACCAACGCGCTGGCGGCCGGCCAGGTCTCCCAGGCGACCATCGACGGGCACGTACACAACATCCTGACCGCGATGTTCGCCGCGGGCCTGTTCGACAACCCGCAGACCGGCAGCATCACCGCCGACGTGACCTCGGCCGCGCACACCGCGGTCGCCAGGCAGGTCGCCGAGGAGGGCAGCGTCCTGCTGAAGAACAGCGGCTCGGTGCTGCCGATCACCGGCACCGACAAGTCGATCGCGGTCATCGGCGACGACGCCGGCGTGGACGCGATGACGGCCGGCAGCGGCAGCGCGCACGTGAACGCCCCGTACGTCACGACGCCATATCAGGGCATTTCGACGCGGGCCGGCAGCGGCGCGACCGTGACCTACGCGCAAGGTGTCGCGAACCCGAACGGTTCGCTGCTCGACAGCAGCTACCTGACACCCTCGTCCGGCGGCGGCCACGGCCTGTACGGCCAGTACTACAGCGGCAACGCGCTGTCCGGCAGCCCGAACTTCACCCGCGTCGACCCGCAGATCAACTTCAACTGGGGCGAGCAGTCCCCCGGCGGCACGCTCGGCGGCGACAACTGGTCGGCCAAATGGACCGGCACGCTGACCCCGCCGACCAGCGGCAGCTACCAGTTCGCGCTGACCAGCGACGACGGCAGCCGCCTTTTCGTCAACGGCCAGCAGGTGATCGGCAACTGGGCCGACCAGCCGCCGACCACCAAGACCGGCAGCATCAGTCTGACCGCCGGCCAGCCGGTGAGCATCGAGGTGGACTACTTCCAGGACGGCGGCGGCGACCAGGTCGGCCTCGACTGGCAGATCCCGAACCAGGACCTGACCACGCCGGCGGTCGACGCCGCGAAGAACGCCAACCTCGCGGTGGTGTTCGTCGACAACGGCGAGGGCGAGGGCGCGGACCTGAACAACATCGACCTGTCCGCGGCGCAGAACAACCTGATCTCCAGCGTCGCCGCCGCGCAGCCGAACACGGTGGTCGTGGTCAACAGCGGCTCGGCGGTCACCATGCCGTGGGCGAACTCGGTCAAGGGCATCATCGAGAACTGGTATCCCGGCCAGGAGGACGGCACCGCCATCGCAGCCCTCTTGTACGGCGACGCGGACTTCTCCGGCAAGCTGCCGGTCACCTTCCCGCAGTCGCTCGCGGACGTGCCGGCCAACACCGGCGCCCGGTGGCCGGGGCAGAACGGCCAGGTCCAGTACTCCGAGGGCCTGGACGTCGGCTACCGCTGGTACGACGCGCAGGGCAAGAGCCCGATGTTCCCGTTCGGCTTCGGCCTGTCCTACACCAGCTTCGGTTATAGCAACCTGACGGTCGGCGCGCCCGACGCGTCCGGCAACGTCGCGGTCGGCTTCGACCTGGCCAACACCGGCAGCGTCGCAGGGACCGAAGTCGCCCAGGTGTACGTCGGA
>JBOHCW010000195.1:0-6745 GCA_050725375.1 Actinocrinis sp.
GCCGTCCTCGTCCGCGGCGACACCGGCACCGCTGCCGGAGCCACTGCTGCCGGAGCCACCGCCGTCCGCACGGCCGGTCGCCGTCACGGCTCCCCCCACCTTTATCGCCGTCGTCGCCATCGCCGCCCTTTGCGGACGGATCGTCGTCCATTCTATCGGCGACCCGCTCGAAGCGACTCCCTTCGAGCGCTGACATACGAACCGGGCCGGTCCCGATCGGACCGGCCCGGTGGGCTGTGCGAGTACCGAGGACGGCTTGTTGATCATCCGTCAGCGGTACCCGCTCGGCCGCATCCGTACTACGAGCAGGCGACTCCGTTCAGCGCGAAGCCGGTCGGACCGGCGTCGCTGGACGTCCAGGTGCCCTGCATGCCGACGCCGGAGAGTGTCGCGCCGGGCGCGATCGTCGCGTCGTACGAGACGTTCGAGAGCGTCGCGTTCTGGCCGCTCTGCGAGACCGTCGCGCCCCACGCGTTGGTGATCTTCTGGTCGCCGTTGAAGTGGAAGGTGAGCTTCCAGCCGTTGATCGTCGTGGTGCCGGTGTTCTGGATGCTGACCGCGGCGGTGAACCCGCCGGGCCACTCGCTCGACGTGGTGTACGAGACGTGGCAGGTCCCGCCCACACCCGACGGCGACGAGGACGGCGAGCCGGACGGACTGTGCGACGGCGAGGACGAGGGGGAGGCCGACGGTGAGGACGAGGGCGAGTTCGACGGGCTGGCCGAGGGGGACGGCGTCGGCGAGTGCGTGGGCGTCGGGCTCGGCGTCGGACCGTTCACGACCAGCGCGTAGGCGAGCGCCGGGTCGAAGGTGCCGGCGGCGTCGGCGCAGCCGTCCGACTCGCCCGGGGGCTTGACCCACAGGTAGGCGTCCACGGCCGGGTCGCCGGTGTTCGCGGTGGGCGCCTGGCCGATCGCGCGCCCGCTCGGGTCGCACCACGGGTTGCCGGCCGCGGGGCCGTTCCCGTTGCGGCTGGTGTCGACCACGATGTGCAGGTTCGACGGGTTGCCGAGCGCGGCGAGCACCTGCTTGTCGTAGCCGACCTCGGCCGAGGTGGTCATGAAGTTCGAGACGTTGGAGTAGATCCCGTCGGCGCTGGTCTTCACGCCCGCGGCGTTCAGCCTCGCGGCCTGGTCCGAGGGCGAGTTCCAGTTCGAGTGCCCGGCGTCCAGGTAGACCTTCGCGGCCGGGTCCGCGGTGTGGATCGCCCGTCCGGCGAAGGCGATCGCGCCGTCCCGGTCGGCGGCCTGCTGGGCGCTCAGGCACGTCTGCAGCGCGAGCGAATCAGGCTCCAGGATCACGATCACCTGGTGGTTGCCGAGCCCGTTGGCGAAACTCTGGACGTAGGACTCGTAGCTCGCGATGTCCGGCGCGCCGCCGGCCGACGCGCCGCCGCAGTCACGGTTCGGGATGTCGTACATCACCAGCACCGGCGTCGCCCCGGCGGCCGCCGCGGCCGAGGTGATCGAAGAGGCCTGAGACTGTACCGTCGACGGGGTGTAGTTGGCGAACCAGATCCCCTGCGGCTGCGACGCGATGTACGTGGCGATCGCCGGCTCACGCGAGTCGTTCGCGTTCGCCGCGTCCCACTTCACCACGGCCGAGTTCGGGTAGACGTAGAACTGGGTGCCGGAGGCGATGCTGCCGGCCGCGGCCACGCCGCTGAGCTGGGTGACCGCGGCGAGGGTCAACATCGCCACGGTGGCCGCCCCGGTCGCGACGGCCCCCCGCCGCCGACGCGCAGCGCTCGCGCGTCGCGGGGCGCGGCGGCCCGAGTCTTCTGGAATGCGCATCGGCCTGCTGGTCCTCTCGCCCGAAGGCCGGCGCGCCGAAGTTCGAGAACGACGAGCCGCCGGCCTTGCCTCTAAATGGGTGCCTGTGCGTAGGCGCCTGGGTACGGGCGCCTACAGCGCACGGGCGAGGGACACGGCACGGGGCCGCCCGCTTTCCCGGCGCGAGGCGGAAACCTAGCCGGGGCGTGGGCGCGCGTAAATGCGCGACGGCCGCGATCGCACAGAGGTGATGGTCAGGCGGTGAAACTTACACGTCCACCTGGAAAGTTACCCCGAAACACCCGCCCCGCCCGCATCGAACCAGCCGTCGAAACCGGGCCGAAAAACATTGAACGCGCCGCTCGCGGCAACGTCGGGCACTGCGAAACTTTCGCGGCGCCCGGACGGGTTGGACCGGCGCCGCGGTCAGATCACGGGAAGCAACATCAGGGCCGTGCCGACGAACATGACGATCTCGCAGGACCGGCCGAGCGGATCGGCACCGTGCCCGCCCGCGGGCGCCAGGACTCCCGGCGCCCGCCAGGCGAACACGAGTGCCGATACGCACGCGTAGCCGAAGGCCGCGAGCGGCAGCACGGACGCGCCGTGCCCCGCTTGCGCCGCCGCGCCCATCGACATCCCGGCCATGGTCCCGGTGCCGCCGCCCGCGCCCCCGCTGGACGCGTGCGGTCCGAGCACCATCAGCACCATGATTCCGGCCATCACCGCGTGGTGCAGCCGGTGTCCGCCGTGACCCGCCCAGCCGGCACGGCCGCGACCTTCGGACCCGCCGGCCAACAGCGCTCTGACACCGTCGCCGAGCAGCACGAATCCGAGTGCTGCGAAGGCGGGGGCCAGCACCGGCCGCGCGATCTGGCCGCCCGGCAGCACCAGGACCGCCATGCCGACCGCCATCGCCAGGTGTAGCGACGAGTCGACGACCTGCCTGCGGCTGGGCACCTGGCGCCCTGGCCGCCGCCCGGCGTTCAGCCGCAGCACGACCCGTCGGCCGGCGACGAAGGCGACGAGCGCCAGTGCCGCGCCGAGCCCCCATTGCACGGTCGGACCGGTCATCGTCGCCTCCCTTCCTCGTCGCCGGCCGGCGGATCGCCCCGCTGGTCAGCCGAGCGTGTCCGTGAACGAGGGGTCGGCGCCGTGCGGGCTCTGCACCCGGCCCTTGGGCTCCTCCCACGCCTCCTGCCGGCCGAGGGCGGTCCAGTCGAGCACGCCGTACGAGCCGCCGAGCGCCTCGGAACCGCGGGCGAAGGTGGAGTAGGTGTGGTAGACCTCGCCGTCTTCCTGCAGGAAGCAGCTGTGGCCGGGCTGCTCGGAGGAGCCCTCCAGGATCCAGCCGAATCCGGCCTTCTCCAGCTCCTGGGCGCCGCGGTAGTTGAACTCGATCGGCTGCACCGACTGGTCCATCGTCACGTGGAAGTCGTAGTTGAAGGTGCTGCCGTGCGACGAGTACCAGGGCAGCGTCCAGCCGCGGCGGTTCTTGTAGTCCTCCAACTTCTCCAGCGGAGCGCGGGAGACCAGCGCGTACGTGGTGTCGCGCGAGTTCAGGTGCACCATCATGCCGTCGGAAAGCTCGTCGATCGACGCTGTGCAGCCCGCGCACGCGTCCGTCCACGACGGGTCGAACATCACGTGCTGGACCACCAGCTGGCGACGGCCGTCGAACAGGTCGGGCAGCGAGGCCTCGCCCTTCGGGCCGTGGAAGACGTAGTCCTTGTCGACCTTGACCATCGGCAGCCGGCGGCGGTCGGCGTTGAGCGCGTCGCGGGCCCGGGTCAGCTCCTTCTCCCGCGCCAACAGCTGCTTGCGCGCCTCGAACCACTGCTCGCGCGAGACGACCTGCGGAAGACTCATGGTCGGACCTCCTCGGTTCCGGTGAGTGCGGCTGCACTCTCACCGGCTTGGACGACCGACCCGCGCCGAACTCATCGCTGCGCGGCGCGCGCGAGCAAGATTTTCTACGACTCCAGGCGAAGCGGCAGGCCGAACGCGGGGAAGAGCAGTCCCGGCAGGATGAACGAGTGGATCTCGCGCACCTTGTCGCCGTCGATCGTGAGCACCTGCAAGCCGAACGCGCGATGTCCGCCCGCCGGGTCGCGATGGTACTGGGCGAAACCGACCGTGCCGTTGACGTGCACCGGGACGGTGCGCGAGTCGCGGCACTCGGCGCCGGGACCGAGCATCCAGCGGATGATCTCGTCCGCGCCGCGGATCCACAGCGCCCAGGGCGGCATCGACTGCACGGCGTCGTCGTGCAGGAGCGCGGCCAGGCGCTTCATGTCGTACGCCTCGAACGCCGCCGTGAACTCGGCCAGCAGCTCGCGCCGCTCGCGGTCCCGCACTCCGATCCGGCCGGAGGGCTGCTGGTCGATCGGGTCGCCGAAGGACTGCGCGGCCAGCGCCGAACGGGCCCGTTGCAGCGCGCTGTTGACCGAGGCCACGGTCGTCTCCAGCAGTTGCGCGGTCTCCGCGGCCGACCAGCCGAGTACGTCACGCAGCAGCAATACCGAGCGCTGCTTGGCGGACAGGTGCTGCAACGCGGCGACGAAGGCGAGGCGCACGCTCTCGCGCTGCGCGGCCACCTGCGCCGGGTCGCCGCGGTCGGCCAGCACCTTGCCGTCCGGGACCGGCAGCACCCAGCTCTCATCGGCCAGCTCGGGGCCGAGGTCCGTCACCTCGGCGACCCTCGACGAGGGCACCAGCCCCATCGGCAGCGCGCGCCGGCTGCGGCTGCGCAGCATGTCCAGGCACACGTTGGTGGCGACCCGATGCAGCCAGGTGCGCACCGAGGAGCGGCCCTCGAACCCGTCCCGCCCGCGCCAGGCGCGGATCATCGTCTCCTGTACCGCGTCCTCGGCCTCGAAGATCGAGCCGAGCATGCGGTAGCAGTACCCGGTCAGCTCGCGCCGGTGCAGCTCAAGCTGCTCCGGCTCGAACTCGTCCAGCGGAATCGCGTACGAAACGGACATGTGACGGATCCTACGTCGCCCCTCCGACATCCGCGCTCCGCCTTGTGCTCCGAGACCTTGCACCCCGACATCCGCGCTCCGACAAGAGCACTCGGCGAGCGCCCGATCAGCGCGACACCGTCCGCCTAATTCAGAATCGCGAAATTCAGACCCGCGAAGTGAATCGCCGCACCGTACGCCGGACCGCCATTCCGATCCGCGCACCCCCTTAATTCGCACCTTGACTCCCTGGGAGTGAATCGCCGCGCGAGTCTGCCCGACCGCGCCACGCTCCGTTGCCGAACGGTGCAGGATAGGTGACGATGAGGTCGGGCCGCTCGCCGATGAGGACCCCGCTGTTGAGGAGCGCTGGTGGCGAATCCCTGGCTGGCACTGGAAGTCGGCGCCGACGCGCGGGCCCGGGCCGGCGAGTTGCGCCGCGCGCACGAGGCGTTCGTCGCGGGCTCGCGGATCGGCGGGCCGGTGCGCGCGGTGGTGGCCGACTCGTGGCGCCGCTCGGCGAGTGCGTCCGTCGCGCCGGACGCGATGGCGCCGGTCGAACTCGTGGACGGGGCCCTTGAGGAATACCGCCGCGCGCATCCGCTGGCCGCCGTGCTGCCGGTCCTTCGCGAACTGCTCGGCGCGGTGGCGGACGACGGGGAGCACGTGCTCGCGGTCTGCGACGCCTCGGGCCGGCTGCTGTGGGTCGAGGGGCATGCCGGCGTGCTGCGCAAGGCCGAGGCGATGAACTTCGTGCCCGGTGCGAGCTGGGACGAGCGGCGAGCCGGTACGAACGCGCCCGGCGTCGCCACCGCCGTCGACCACGCGGTGCAGATCTTCGCCTCGGAGCACTACAGCAGCGTCGCGCAGCCGTGGACGTGCGCGGCCGCGCCGATCCACGATCCGCGCACCGGACTGCTGCTCGGCGCGGTCGACATCACCGGCGGCGACCACCTGGCCAGCCCGCAGAGCCTCGCGCTCGTGCAGGCGACCGCGCGCGCCGCCGAGGCGCACCTCGCCGGGCTGCTGCCCAAGATCAACGCGTCCGGCGGTTACCCGCGCGGCGTCGCTGGCCCCTTCGACGAGGGCACGGGCGCCCGCGCGCGCGTCGACCACGTGACGCTGCACGCTCTCGGCCGCGACGAGGCGGCGCTTGAGGCGGGCGGGCGCTCGCTGCGGCTCGGGCGCCGGCACAGCGAGATCGTCGTGCTGCTGGCCCGCCATCCCGAAGGGCTGACGGGTGATCAGCTCTGCCTGGAGCTGTACGGCGAACGCGCCGTCAACCCCGTGACACTGCGCGCCGAACTGTCCCGGCTGCGGCACCTGCTCGGCCCGGAACTGCTCGACTCGCGTCCGTATCGGCTGCGCGCGCCGGTCGTCGCGGACTTCCTGGACGTCGCGGCGGCGCTGGACCGTGACCAGGTCGGCGAGGCGCTGCACGGGTACCGCGGCCGTCTGCTGCCCGAGTCCGACGCGCCGGGCGTCGCACGGCTGCGCGATCGCCTGGAGGGCGAGCTGCGTGCCGCGCTGCTGGCCACGCGGGACACAGGGCTCTTATCCGCGTGGGCACGCACGGCGTCCGGCGACGAGGACTTGCAGGTCTGGGAGACGTTGCTGGGCGCGTTACCGACCTCCTCGCCGCGTTATGCGGTGGCCGCCGCACGCGTCGTGCAGCTGCGGCACGAGTACGGCCTGACCCGGACAACGGAACACCTCGCGCGTGCAACGTGGTTGCAACGTAGCCGTCCGTAGCGTGCGGTCTGACTGCCGTCCCCGACGATGCGGACGGCGACGAGGTGCGGAAGAGGCCACGGCAACCATGACCCGCTACGCGTCCCCGGGACAGCCCGGCGCGAAAATGGACTACCAGCCCCGTTATGACCACTGGATCGGCGGCGAGTACGTCAAGCCGCAGCGCGGGCGGTACTTCGAGAACCCGAGCCCGGTGACCGGGCAGCCGTTCACCGAGATGGCGCGCGGCACCGCGGAGGACGTCGAGCGCGCGCTCGA